>JAAYJB010000012.1 GCA_012523155.1 Synergistaceae bacterium
CTGGCCCATATCTTCAGGCAGGTCGAGTACCCCGAGGAGCCGGTACAGATTCACAAGGGGTACGAAATTGCCCGAATAATTATGGCTGCCTCCTCCAGCGGTTCGATGAACGCCGGGGAAGCCCCCTTCGACCTCGGGGACTATATCGTCTACCAGATGGTTCTACCTCTGGGGCTCGAGCCCCTCATCAGGGAGCTGCCGGTGTACTATGAGGCCGTCAAATCGAGAGAGGACTGGCAGGAGAAGTTTGATCTCATCTTCGAAACGGGAGATATCTACGGGCCATCCCTTAACAATGGAAAAACCTTTCATCTTGCGGGCTTTCCAAAGGTCAACAGGGAAGAAGCCTATGTCGCGCCCCTTGACGTTTCGACTCAAGACAACATGCTCTACCTCGGGGAATTTGATTCTTCCTTAGAGGGATGGCTCTACTCCTTCTGGCTGAGACGGTATAAGGATGGTTCCTTCGAGCCGGTGAAGATGATCCTCGACTGGCTGAACGCAAGGCTCGACGCAGCGGAGAGCGCGGCAGGCTAGAGAACAGGCCGGCTGTATTTTCCACGGGCCCTCACTACACCGGGGGGCTTTTGCATAGCCCGTTCCGAAAAAATCTCGAAGCTCTCGTGCCCTTGCCGGATGCGGGAGCTTCGGTGTTTAGACCTGTCCCTTTTCATCTCCCTGAACACCCTGAAGTATTGGACTATTGGGGTTATACTGTGCTGGATGGAGTTGTATTCCGGCATAGTTTTAACAGGAGAATCGCAACCCCGCAACAGGGATGAAACCGCCGGTAAAAATCAACCTGATCGAAAGGGAGTGGACAGTATGAGTGTTTTTCTTCGTGTGACGGATATCTTCAAGGCGAATGTGAACGACATGCTTGATCGCATGGAGGATCCGGAAAAAATGGTGAAGCAGATGATCATCGAGATGGAAGAGGCCCTGGTCAAGGCCACTTCCGGCCTGGCCAAGGCCATGGCTAATGAGCAGAACCTGCGGAAGCAGCAGACCGTCCTGACGAATCAGTCGCGGCAGTGGGAAGAAAAAGCCACCCTGGCCGTTAAGAGCGGGAAAACCGATCTGGCCAGGCAGGCGCTCTCCAAAAAAGTGATCTATGACGGACAGGTTCAGCAGTACCAGGCAATGGTGACCCAGGCTTCCAATACCACGTCCCAGCTTCGGATGCAGCTTGACACCCTCAAGGGGAAGCTGGACGAAGCGAGAATGAAACAGTCGACCCTCGTCGCCAGGTCCCAGACGGCTAAAACCCAGAAGGAATTCTCCACCATCCTTGGTACCAACGTGGGCCAGGGGGCTTTCGCGAAGTTCGACAAGATGGAGAAAAAGATCGAGGGGATGGAGGCGGAGGCCGATGCTTTCTCGGAGCTTTCGGGCGAAGCGGCGGCTGAGGATCCCTTCAAAGATATGGAAAAGGACATGCAGCTCGAGGCGGAGATGGCAAAACTCATGGAAAAAATGAATTCCGGAGGTGGGGCAGGTGCATAAATTCCCGGTGCTCAGGGACGGGGTCAATGAAAAACTTCTGGAAAAGGTACGAAAAAACGTGGATACCTGCCTTTCAGCCCTCTTCGACGAGGAGGATCTCGTGCGGATGGACGGAATGACGTCTTTTTCCTTCGGAAGCGCGACGATACACGTTACCGTTGTCCCATGGCATTCGAAGGACGTCCTGGTGAAGGTTTTTTCATACCTTGCCGACAGCGTGAAGACGAAGAAAGCAGCCATAGAATTTTTACGGCTGAATTCGGATGCTCCCCTCGGGGCTTTTTCGATGGCATTCGATAACTCGGTCATATTTTCATGCTCCCTTCCGGGAGCGAACCTTGACAAGAGCGAGCTGATCGGCGCACTTCAGACGGTAGCTGCCTATGCCGACCAGTACGACGATATTATCAGGGAGATGTACAGGTAGTTTTTCCCTGACTAAAGGAAGGGCATTTCATGAATGTTTTCGCGCTCGGGGCAGGCGGTCTGATCGCAGCGGCAGGAGCCTACCTGGCTTTTGTCCAGAAGAAAAAAACTGAGGGCAGGGTCACGGATCTGAAATTTATGAAGCCCACCCCCCTGCCGGAGCTTGTATCAACGTGGCAGAACCTTTCAGCCGAGGGTTTCGGCGACAGCTACCGCGACGTTGTGGCCACCACGGGGGCAGCATCCACCGACGGGGAGCTGAAGGCACCCTACAGCGGGACTTCCTGCGCCTACTTCGAGGCCACGGTCCTGAGGGAATACGAGAAAGAGGAGACATCAACGGACAAGGACGGAAAAATCCAGCGGAAGACGACCAGGGGATCGGAGACGGTTTCTTCCCAGAAAAGTCCGTCACCCCTTTATGTCTCTGAAGGGGACGTCCGGATAGGGCTTGACCTCGACGGGGTTTCGCTCCATCTCAAGGACGGTCCTGAAAAGTTCGAACCCTACGAGAGCACAAAAACCTACACCTTCTTCGGTGTCCGGTTTTCGGCACCGTCAGGAGTCCGGACGCTCGGCTTCAAATACAGGGAGAAGATCATTCCGCTGGGACACCCGCTCTACGTGACGGGAGAGGTACGGCATTCGGGAGGGGCGCTCCGTATCGGCAAGCCCGGGGAAAAAGGCAGGCCGTTCATCATATCGGTGAAATCAGCCGAGGAAGTTGCAGCAGGAGAGGCAGGCAAGGCCAGAATGCAGCTGTACCTGGGAATTGCGCTCATGGTCATCGGCGCGGCGATCGCGATATTCGTGAAGTGACGAAAGGGGCGGGGATAATGATGAAACGAAGCATAGCTGTTCTGCTGGCAGTGTCCGTTCTTTTGGGAGTGGCGGCGGTTTCCTTTGCAGCAGACCCGAAATACACGAAAAGC
>JAAYJB010000076.1 GCA_012523155.1 Synergistaceae bacterium
AAGAGGAGCTGGGAATCGTAGAGGAACTTCCACGACGGCTCTTCCCCTGCATCGAGCCTGTCGTCACCGGCCGTTATCTTGTAATCCCTTATGAAGACCCGGTCCCCGTCACGCCAGAGGGCGTCCATGGCTCCTGTGAGCAGCGGCCCGTCCTTCAGGGCGATCCGGAATGGGATCTCCCGGGAGAGGCTGCCCGAAGCGGCAAGGGCGGCAAGTTTCTTTCCAGCCTTGCCCTCCGCGGTGGTCGACAGCCATTGCCGGAGTGCCTTCCGCTCCCCGGCGTCGTTCCACGACGGTCGCAGCCTCGGGGGAAGCCGGGAGGGGAGAGAATTCCCAAGGAAGAAGTCCAGTCTCGGGACCGTGAAGTCCCACCGTGCGAGGACCCAGTGGGCGAGAGAGCCCAGGTCGGCGCCGCCGAACTCCTCAGACGAGGGAAGCTCCCAAGTCAACTCCACTCCCTGTCGGAACTTCATCCGCCACGCCGCCGGGCACCACGAGAAGAGGGCGTAGGACGTGGCGCTCAGGCGCTCGTACCGCAGGTCATCCGGCGACGGCAGGGGAACGCTCCGGCTCCGGGGAACTTCATCCGGTCCGTCGTCCCTGTTTTCGGGGCTGATCGGGCGGTCGTCCTCCTCTCCGCCGGGAGCGGGCAGAAAATCCGGCCCCAGAAGGTCGAGCCACGATCCCTCCTTCGGGGAAGGAACGCCCTCCTTGTCCAGTGTGCAGGGAGAGCAGAGGACCAGGCTGTCCATGGCCCGGGTGCAGGCCACGTAGAACAGGCGCTGCCATTCCTCCCCGGACTCCCGCTTCTCAAGGAAGGAGGCAAGCTTCCCCGTTGCCGACGTATTGTCCTCTCCCCCGGAACACCATTCCCGGGGGTAGAATGACGCACCCACACCCAGCAGAGGCGACGCCTTCAGGGATTCCCCTCTTCCCCCGCTCCCCCCGGACGCCCTGTTCATGTCGAAGACGGCAACGATGGGAAATTCAAGCCCCTTTGCGCTGTGGACCGTCATGACGCGGACCACGTCTTCGTCCTCACCGAGGGGAGTGGGCTCCGCTACCGACCACCGGCCCGACCGCATGGAGGCGAAATATCCCGCGCACCCTGACGGGTCGGGACCGAAGATGGCCTCGTACTCCCTCACCATGTCGAGGGCCTGCCGGAGATTGGCCAGGACGTTCCTGCGGTTCCAGGCAGGATAGGACCGGAGGAACGACTGGTTCCGGAGCAGTGAGCAAAGGGCGGAGAAGAGCCCCCTGTATCGTGCCTCCGTGCGCAGTTCCTCAAGGCGGGCCGCCCTGGCGGGGTGGAGGCTTCCGAATTTCTCACCGTCGGGGAAGAGGGCGAAGCATTCTTCCATGGAGAGCCCTGAAAAGGGAGTCGCAAGGTAGGCCAGGAGCGCCCCCCGGTCCTCCGGAAAGGCAAGGGTCCGGATGGCGGCATCCAGGTCCCCGATCTCCCCCCGGGAAAAGTACTCCTTTCCCTTCTCGAAGACGGCAGGAATGCCGGCCTCGGACCTAAAGACCTTCTCCAGGGCGGGAAAAACCGTCCGTGCCGGCACGAGGACCGCCATGTCCCTCCACAGGGCAGGCCGCATGATCTTCTCTTTCTTGTCCCACACGGGCTTCCCGTGGAAACCGGCCAGAGTTTTCGCCAGCCCCCGGGCGACCCGTATCCGCACCTCGTTCGTTTTCTCCGTCTTTGCCTTTCCTCCGTCGCTCTCAAGAGGCCGGGCGTACCGGATCACCGACGTTACGGAAGGGATGGACGTCTGTTCCCGCCTTTCCCCTGCCTCCGGGTCGCCGGGGAAGACCAGTTCCTCGTATTTCTGGGGAAGGGAGGAAGAGAGCCCGTCCCGCCAGACCCTGCCGAACAGCCCGTTTATATCCTTCAGCAGGGAGGCCCTGGTACGAAAGCTCGCCTGGAGGGGAATATAGCTGTCTCCCTCGTTCCTCCGGCCGATCAGGCCGCCGAAGAGTGTGGGGTCCGCGTGGCGGAAGCGGTAGATGGACTGCTTCAGGTCGCCCACAAGGAACATCCTGCTCCCGGCCCCCGCCACCGAGCGGATCAGCGTGTCCTGGAGAGGGTTTGTATCCTGGAACTCGTCCACGAGGATCT
>JAAYJB010000456.1 GCA_012523155.1 Synergistaceae bacterium
CAGCTTACAAAAAAACTCTCATCCGGAATGAAAAAATTGGCCGAATTATACGGGAGAAATAGAGTGGGGGGCTCCAAGAAGGCTTAACTTTCTGGTAATATTGATCGTGAAAAATAGATGAGCGGAATTATTCCTGACGGAATTGGTTCTTTAGAGAACGCAGGTGAATTTTTCAATACAGCCCTGCCTTGCGGCAAGCAGTGCGCTGAAAAGACGCATACAAAATGTTTCAAAGGGATGTGACAGGAAATGGAAGGCAAACGCAAAACCGGTGCTCTCAAGGTACTTCATATCAGCCCGGAAGCGGCTCCCTTCAGTAAAGTGGGGGGGCTTGCAGATGTTGCAGGTTCCCTTCCCCCTGCACTCAGGCGTCATTCTGCCGACTGCAGGCTTCTGACGCCGGCATGGGATGGTGTCCTGGACTCCATACGTGACCAGGGGCTTCAACTGACCCGTCTCTCCAGAAAGGCTGAGGCCGTCATCAGGTGGAGAATTTACCGGGCAACGGTATGGAAATGTGTTGCGGACGGTCTGCCCGTCTATCTGCTTGATGCCCCAGATCTTTTTGGAAATACGATCTACCCCCGGGACCTGGATCCAGACACGGCCATTCCTTTTCTCTTCCTCTCCCTGGCTGCCCTGGATCTTCCCGAAACTGCACTCTGGAAACCGGAGATCATCCACTGCCATGACTGGGCAACCGCACCGCTTCCTGCAGCCCTTCAATGGCACAGATATTTCAGACACAGCAGAGGTGACTACAGGACTGTCTTTACGATACACAACCTCGCCCACCAGGGGGTTCTTCCCCTCATGTCCCTTGAAGAGTGGGGGATCGAAGCGGATGCCCGCCACCTGGGCGCCATGGAATTCTTCGGAATGGCGAACCTCATGAAGGCAGCCCTGGTTGCATCTGATGCCATCACAACAGTAAGCCCTACGTACGCCGGCGAAATACAGACCGATGCAGGAGGCGAAGGGCTTGCCGGTCTTCTTCGAAGCGTCAGCTTCAAAGTATCGGGAATTTTAAACGGGATCGACGTAAATTACTGGGACCCGGAATCTGATGCCCTCCTGCCTGCCAACTACTCTGCCAAAGATCCGGCAGGTAAAAAGATCTGCAGGACCAGTCTCCTTGAGAAGGCAGGGTGGCCGGACGATGAACGGCCCATCTTTTCAATCGTCGGGAGAATGGTGGAACAGAAAGGATTTCCCATCCTCATCCCCGCACTTGAAACGCTTGTCGACCTTGGCTGCAGATTGTTTATCGTGGGATCAGGACAACCGGAATATGAATACGCCTGCGGAAAAGCTGCGGAAAGATGGCCTGATTCCGTCTTCGTATTCAGCGGGTACGATGAACCCCTTGCACACCTCGCCTACGCCGGGGGAGATTTCTTCCTGATGCCGTCGAGATTTGAACCGTGCGGGCTCTCACAGCTGATTTCCCTCCGGTACGGAACCATTCCGGTCGTCCGGTCAGTCGGAGGCCTCGCTGACACTGTATTTGATTTCGGAAGCCCGCGGGGAAACGGCGTTGTTTTCCATGATTATACTGTTCAGGCGCTTGTAGAGGCTGTTTCCAGGGCAATTACCGTCCACAGGGATGAAAGGGCCAGGGAAGAACTGGTTCTGGAAGGAATGAAAGCAAACTATTCCTGGGACCGTTCAGCCCCGATCTATGCACGGCTCTACGCATCACTTCTCCAGTAATAGTTGGGCGCGTTTGAATCTCCCCGTTCACAGGGAAATAATGCGCAGGATAGAAAGAATACACAGTCAAAGGGGGAAAACACCATGAAAATAGGAAGATTCGGGCGCACCCTGGGCATAGTCCTCGCCGGCGGCAAGGGGGAACGTCTCATGCCCCTGACAAAATACCGCGCCAAGCCGGCGGTACATTTTGCGGCAAAATACCGCATAGTCGATTTCGCACTTTCAAACCTTGTCAACAGCGGCATTTTTTCGATTTATGTTCTCGTCCAGTTTAAAAGCCAGTCCCTAAACGAACATATTGAACGGGGCTGGCAGTTCGGCGGTGCGCTCAGGGGCAGGGATTTCTTCATTACCCTTGTTCCCGCACAAATGTGGAGAGGAGAACACTGGTTCCAGGGCACTGCGGACGCCGTCTACCAGAACCTGCACCTGGTTACCCTCTACGATGCGGATCGGGTCGCTATCTTTGCCGCGGACCACATCTACAAAATGGACGTGGACCAAATGCTCGAGTATCACATGAACAAAGAGGCAGATATCACCGTTGCGGCCAATGTTATCCCCAGTTCCGAAGCCTCAGCTTTCGGGTGTATCGACACAGATGAAACAGGGAGGATCATCGGCTTCATCGAGAAGCCGGAAAACCCGCCGGAGATTCCCGGAAAGCCAGGCTTCACCTATGTCTCAATGGGAAACTACATTTTTGAACGGGAGATCCTCGAAGAATCTCTTATCGAAGATGCCCTGCTTCCAACCAGCCATGATTTCGGAAGGGATATCATTCCCAAGCTCGTTGCCAGTTCCAGGGTCTTCGCGTATGACTTCTCCACAAATGTCCTTCCGGGGCAGCAGCATTCCTTCTGGCGCGATGACAAACCCTACTGGAAGGACGTGGGAACAATTCGTGCATACTGGGACGCACATATGGACCTGCTGAAACATGACTCGGAGATGACATTCTATAATCCTCAGTGGCCCATACGTACCGTTTCCTACGCTGATCCCCCATCCTACGTATGTCCTGTGAAAGGGTACAAGTGCAGCGTCCAGAGCACTTTATCGGCGGAAGGCAGCAGGGTCCTCGGTTCCACCGTCGAGTCTTCGGTCCTTTCAAGAAACTGTGTTATTATGCCGGGTTCTTCCGTTGAGGAATCCATTATCGGAGAAGGGGTCGTTATCGGAGAAAACTGCCGGCTGAAAAAGGTCATCATCGACAGCCACAATATTATTCCGGCCAACACGGTAATGGGATTCGATCCCGAGTACGACAGGGAACACTATTCAGTCGACCCCGGGTCAGGGATAATTGTCGTGGGGATGCCGAAAATGCAGCTCCGCAAATCAATTGAAAACCCCAAGGAAGGTTTCGACTGGTCCAGCTTCAGCTGAAGAAAAAGGGCCATGGGAAAATTTCTCCCATGGCCCTCAATTTCTCTTTCTAAAGAGGCCAGACCCAGAGCAGCAAGGGCACGGCTACAATGATCACAAGCAGATCCATGGGAAGTCCCAGTCTCCAGTAATCACCGAAGGAAAACCCGCCGGGTCCAAGTATGAGGGTGTTGTTCTGATGGCCTATGGGAGTGAGAAACGCACAGGAAGCTCCTATCGCCACTGCCATGAGAAAACTGTCCGGATCAGCGCCCAGCCCGGCAGCAGCACTCATAGCAATAGGTGCCATGACGGCGGCAGTGGCGGCGTTGTTCATGAAATCGGTGAATATCATTGTTCCTGCGATTATGACCACAAGAGCGATCACAGCATTTCCTCCGGCTACAGATTCCATCAAAAACCGGGCAATGAGGTCGGCTGTTCCTGTCAAGGACATCGCCCCGGCGACAGGCAGCATTGAACCCAGAAGAACGACGACAGGCCAGTCGACGGCAGTATACACAGACCGAAGGGGAACAATTTTAAACAGGATCATTACCAGTGCCCCTGCAGCAAAGGATACAGGAGCAGGGAATACACCGAAAGCAGCACTCCCCACCGCACACCCCATGATAATGGATGCGGCGAGAGCCTGGCCTTTTTTCGGCACCATGATATCCCGGGAGGCGAGGGGGAGACAGCCGTAATCCGACGCAAACGTTGATATCGCTTCGGGAGCCCCCTGGATCAGAAGAACATCTCCCGGATAGAGTGGCGTGGTCCTGAGACGGCTGATTGATTTCTTCCCTTTTCTTGAAACAGCGAGCAGGTTTACTCCGTACCTCGTCCGGAGACGCATATCCGTCGCAGAAAGCCCTGAAAGAGACGATCCGGGCATGCAGACAAGCTCCCGTATCACTATCTC
>JAAYJB010000077.1 GCA_012523155.1 Synergistaceae bacterium
GTTCTACCCCGATTGATTTTCCGACGCTTGCGATGGTGTGGCGGAAGGAATGAAACACCTTGACGCCCGTTTGCCCGTTCTGGAATGTTTGGACCGCACCTTCGCCCAGTTTCTTTCTGACATAGGTATTCCACCACCTGGCGGCGTTCCGTGAAAAGGAGGCTTTTTTTCCTTGACTCTTTGCGAATCCCCAGATATTGTCCTTCTTTTTCTTATTTGTCATCAGGAACTTCATGATCCGAACGAGTGGTTCCGGAACCGGGATGGTTCTTTTGGAAGCCTTGTTCTTCACCCGGGTTCCCAATTCGGCATCTCCGTCTATCTGCAGGCAAAGGATATCATCGACAGTTATTGTATCGTCGCGGCATATCTGCCCGAGTTCTTCCGCCCGGGCGCCAGTCAAGGCCCCGAAGAGAAAGTAGGCCGCCGTGCCAAGAGGTTTTCCGCCCTTGAGCGAATCTGCAGCGAAATTCTGGCCGAAAAGTTTTTGCAGGTCATCAGGGGAGTAGGTGAGACGGACAATTTTCTGTTCCTTGTCCGGAAGCACCACTTCTTTCTTAACTATGGAATAGGAGACTTTCAAAGCACCGGGATAGAAATCGTGGACCCTCTTCAAGATCATATTCAGTGCGGTGGTCCATTTTTCCACCGTGGCGTTGGCAATCTTTTCCTTTGGTCTATTTTTCTGGAGAAGTTCATGGGGATCGAGATCCTCCATCTTTTTTCCCTGCCGGGCAGACAGACGGGTATTGAAAATATCCATGAGTTCGGTGAGATGTACCTTGGTTATTTCGGAAACTTTTCTGCCTTCGCCGAAATAGCGCAGAATAAATTTGAATTTCGACTCAAACTCTACTCGAGTCTTTTCAGTCCAGCGAACTTCCTTTCGGGCTTTTGACGTAGTCTTCTCAGCAATAATTTCCTCTACGACCGTTGCGATTTCCGGGTCTTTATAATCCGGTCCCTCAGCAGGAAGAGGGGCACTGCTCACCGGAAGTGCCGCGGTAGCTATCGGATGTTCGGATCTGTAGGCAATTTGTACGGATTCAGGCGGTAGAATCCCGTTGAGTTCCATCAGGGCGCGGTCGCAATTCGCCAGTGCGCCAGATACGAATTTTTGGGCGATCGGCGGGAAATGCCTGTTTGTGTGGGGGATGAGTTTCCGAACGTTGAAAAGGTCGGTAAAAGATTTGGCCTTGAGTATGTTCCGTAAATTTTTCTTCCGGACGAGCAGATAGAGGGTCAGGTCTTCAACTTCCATTGATATCCCGAGATTGTACCCTTCGACAATGCGGTGGTCGGATGCAAGGAGTTTTTTTTCAAGAAAGGCCCAGTCATTTGCGATGAGCAGTTCCACCGTTAAGTCGATCTCTCTTTGGGAAAACTCAGTTTCAGGGGATTTTTCGGAAGCGACGGGGACGATTTTTCTTTTTCCCTTGAAAAGCTCTATAAAGTCATTTTTCTGTTTCGTGTCACCGTAAATCTCGTTGATCGCTTCTTTTTCAATTTCTTCGTCCGAAGTGAGATGGAGGACGTGGTCACGGGCAAGGGCAACGGACTCGACGGAGTCTTCCCAGGAAGGGGTGTGCTTGTCGGTGAGAAGCAAGGCTTCCTCATGAAGCCATTTGACTCTTTCGGCCCGTTCTTCAGGCGATAGATTCATGGGAAAAATCATAATGAACGCGTGAAGGAATTCTCCTCTTCTGCGCGCCAGTTTGAGATAGGGTGTTTTGAGGGAGAGCCGGATTTCCGATTTGTTCCATAGGAATCGCTCCGTTTTGGGTATGACCCAGCGGAAATAAAAAATATTACCGCGGCGTTCGATGAATGGAACACCAGTTTGTAACACCAAAGGGGCTGTACGCTTATGGCGCACAGCGTGTATACCGTTTTTCTCTTCTGTTTCCAGTATTAAGCCATGTTTAATGGCGGAGAAGGAGGGATTCGAACCCACGGAACCTCGCGGTTCAGACGCTCTCCAAGCGCCCGCCTTCGACCACTCGGCCACTTCTCCGCATACAACGGCAGACATTATATCACAGCTTTTCAGGATTTCCATACCCCCGTGAGCTGTATTTTAACTGGCGGAGAAGGTGGGATTCGAACCCACGGAGCAGCAAGCCGCTCAATTGATTTCGAGTCAATCCCCTTCGACCACTCGGGCACTTCTCCGCACAGAAAGGTATTATACACGTTCATTTCGGGCTTGCCAAGTATGTTCGCGCCCGTTACCGAAGTAGGGATCAAAAGAGAATGCAACGGATGAAAGTAAAAGTGGAACAGAAAAGAATAGTATTGTTAATCCACAAGATTAGTGCTATTTTTAAACGACTAATTTCTTTTTCGGAGGTTATGCATGCTCATCCGTTTTGTCTGGCGGCATTGTGATTATGAACGTATTCGCGAAAATCTCAGGAAATTCAGGGTTGACGCTTTTTTTCTCGAGGCTTCGAGGGAAGAGGCTGAGGAAGCGGTTTTCCCGTTTTTGGAACGGGACGCGATCTCGGAATCAAAGCGTCTTGGACTTAAATACCTCTGGAACGGACAGAGGATACTTGCAAGGCCTTACTGTTTTCTTACAGCACGGGACTTGTCTTACATTTTTCCAGAATCTCCCGTGTTTCCCTTTGACGACCTGAGAAATCCCGGTATGTTTGAAAAACTTGAACCGGTCATCAGTGTGGACAGGCTTCGTGATATACGATATCTTTCCATGCCTGCCGATGACGAGGTAGAAATGGAAGAGGAAGATTTTTATGATCATGAGCTCGACGGGGAAAGCGAGTAGCAAAACGGAAATAAAAATTCTTTTCTGAAGAATTCAAAAAAATAATTTACAAAAA
>JAAYJB010000457.1 GCA_012523155.1 Synergistaceae bacterium
AAAAAACCTTATTTCTCTTTTGCGATGCCTTCGTCGATAATGGCCTTCATCTGCTCCAGCATCTCCCTGGAGTTTTCTATGCCGTCCTCCTCCAGTTCGCTGCAGAAGATTTCCCTGAGTCCTTCGAGACACGTTTCATCCGCCCAGCTGTCCACGTCTTCAGGAGAATAGAAGTTTACTGTGCAGCCCGCTTTCCTCTCGGCCTCCACGATCCTGTCGAACTCGCCGTTGTACATTTCCGTGAACGCTTTTTCCGTTATCTCGGTAGCCCTGAGGATCCCTTCCTGGAGTTCCTTGGGGATGCTGTCCCATTTTTTCTGGTTTATGCAGTAGAACATGGGCTGGGACCAGCCGATGGCCTTTCCCGTAAGAATATTCTTTGCAGGCTCGTCGAACTTCTGCCTGTGCATGCCGTCATAATTGGATACGATACCGTCAACGGTTCCTGTTTCCAGGGCCATGTAACAGTCGCCCCAAGGTACGGAAATGGCTACTGCTCCCTGGTTCTCAAGCAGCTTCAGGTTCCAGCGGTCCCCTGCTCTCCACTTTTTGCCCTTTATATCCTTCAGCGAAGTGATGGGATACCGTGCCATGTAGCTCATGGGAAGTCCGTTTTCCATGAGGAGGATCTTCACTCCGGCCTGCTTGAGCTCCCTGTCGAATTCGGGGATTTTCGCAATGCTTTCTTTATAGATCCACCTGATGTTATCCCAGTTTTCGGGGCCTTTCGGAAAAAGCCAGAAAGCGCCGAAAAGAGGAAGCTGTTTCGGATAGAAATCCGGATAGATGGCAGCGATATCAACAACTCCGTCGGAAAGAGCTTTCAGCTGTTCTTCCGCGCTGAAAAGAGTCCCGCCCCAGTAAGCCTTTATCTTTACTTTGCCTTCAGTCTGCTTTTCGATCTCCTTCAGCCAGAATGTCCCGATCTGGCCCTTTAGCCCTCCGAGAACGTCATGGTCCGAAAGCCTGAGCACTATATCCTTGGCGAAAGATGCGCCGCTGAAAACAGTAATGCAAAGAATAGCCATAAGTCCTGCCACGATCAATTTTCTTTTCACTTCATTACCTCCCTTGAATTCAAACTGATGAACACACCATGGAACGTTTCTTTTCCTTTGCCCTTCTTTTACCGATTGAATCACCTCTCTTTTCCTCCCTCCGAACCGAGGCTGAATTCAACTGCAGCTGCGGAATGCAGAAAGGTGCTGTCAAACAGCTGAAATTCCGTATCAGGCTGCTTCACAAGAAGAGGTATTTCTGTACAGCCAAGAATAATTCCTTCGGCCCCTGCTTCAGCCATCTGTCCCATGACCCTCAGGAACTGATGTCTGGAAGAATCTTTAATTTCCCCTTTTCCAAGCTCGTTTTCTATAATCTCCATGATCAGCTCCATATCCCTTTCTTCGGGGATGAGCGTCTGGATGTCGAATTTTTCCTTCAGCCGCTTCCTGTAAAAATCCATTTTCATGGTATATGTGGACCCCACAAGTCCTGCACACTTCATGTTTTTCCCCCGGATTTCTGCGCCGATGACGTCTATCACATTGATGAGTTCAATATCAATTCTTTCAGCCACCCTGTCCGCAACGTTATGAAGCGTATTGCAGGCAATGAGGAGGCACTCCGCTCCGCATGCCTGCAGAGCCAGAGCTTTTTCGGTCAGAATTTCTGCCAGACCGTCCCAGTTCTGCTCCTTCATCAGCTCGTTCACAGGGTCAAAATCAAGGCTGGCCATGATCATTTCCGCTGAATGCCTGCCTCCAAGCCTCTCGAAAACCATTTCGTTAATCAGGCGGTAATATTCAGCTGAAGATTCCCACGTAAGCCCGCCGAGCAATCCTATCGTCTTCATGTTCATTCATCTCCACTATCAGGGTAAACCACTTTGCTCCCGTGATCAATCAGTTTCAGCCTTTCAGTTTGGAGACAACAGCGCTGCCTATTCTGTCCAAACCCTTCACAATATCCTCTTCAGAATTCGCAAACACGAACCGCACATATCCGCCCCAGCGGAAGCCCGTCCCGGGCACCACTGCGACGTGGGCTTCCTTCAGAAAAAAAGCCGCAGCGTCCATGTCATTCCTGAGGGTCCCCTCCCTCCATTGCTTTCCGTAGAGTCCCTCTATGTCGGCAAAACAGTAAAATGCACCATCGGGCCGTATGCAGCTGAGGCCGGGGATCGAGTTTATTTTTTCCACCATCAGGTCTCTTCGTTTTGCATAGGAGTTCCGCATTTCAGAAACTGCATCCTGCGGGCCCCGAAGAGCCTCCAGAAGAGCTTTCTGGGAAACTGAACACACGTTTCCCGAGACATGCCCCTGAAGCGTTATCATTCCGGAGATGACGTCTTCGGGC
>JAAYJB010000458.1 GCA_012523155.1 Synergistaceae bacterium
CCTTCCTTTTTTTCCGCCTGCTCCTTTTCCTTCGCCTTTCGCTCCTCCTCGAGGCGGGCCACCCTTGCAAGCTCTTTATCCCGTGCTATCTCGGCGGCCACTTCCGCCTCGATCCGGATTTCCCGCTCGAGAACAGCCAGAGTTCTGTCCTTTCCCGTCAGGTCGTAGACATCACAGAGACTCTCGAATCTGCCCTTGGCAAGGATCATGTCCACTGCCACGTCCTCGGCTTCGGTTCTGTTTTTCGCATACCCGTTCTTAATGAGATAGGTCTCGAGATACCGGTATTCAGCAGCCATAACAGCCTGGAAGAAATCATCCCTTTTCGCCCGGGCGCGGTCTTTCGGCCATTTTTCAACGGGTCCGACCACTTCCAGCATCCGGTTGTAGATTTGTTCGAAATTCTTCTGCCCCACCCAGTTCGCCGCTGCGTCGCCCGCCATCTTCCCGATCTTCCCGAGAGCTATTATCTGGCCCACCGCAGGGGCGGACGCACCGATCATCTTTCCGGCGGTGAACTCCCCCACCTTGTTCATGGCTTCCCCATGATTGCCCTCGAGAACCAGTTTTCCTATGGAGACAAGGTCCGAGGCGTCGGCGGCATACCCCAGGGATGCCGGGGAACCTCCGGTGAGTCCCGTGATAAAGTCGTTCGCCGCCTGGATGGGGTCAGGAGAGGGCTGTTCCGGGAGCGCCCCGGCACAGGCCGGAAAAAGCAGAAGCGCCGCGGCGCACAGAAGGGTCACGAAGTTTTTCTTTCTCATTACGGCCTCCTTTTCGAACTACTTCATCCCAGAGGCGATGGCCTCCAGCCGGTCCGCCTTTTCGGGGTCGATTGTCCTCAGGATTTCCGCTTCTTTGCTCAGGCTGTCATTCTTTCCCATCCCCGCAAAGGCGACTCCCCTCCCGTAGTGGGCGTCGGAGTAGCCGGGGGCCAGCCGGAGGGCTTCGGAGAAAGATTTTTCGGCCTCGGAGTACTTCTTCTCACCAATAAAGCAAAACCCCAGGTTCGAATGGGCCATGGCAAAATCCGGCGCCAGGCGGACAGCTTCCATAACGGCCTTTTTAGCCTCCTGCACCCTGTTCAGTCCCAGGTAGACCCTGGCCAGGTTATTGTGGGCATAGGGATAATCGGGAGCCTGCTCTACTGCCTTCTCGAAGGCTTCTGCCGCCTCTTCCTGCCGGTCGAGGCTGAAAAGGGACACCCCCAGGTTGTACCACGCCAGCGGGTAGACCGGGCGGAGCTTCACAGCCCGCCGGAAGGCAGCGGCGGCCTTTTCCTGGTTCTGCAGCCCGGCGTGGCAGATGCCTTCGGAATAATGGATTTCAGGGATATCCTGCCGGATGCCCCGGGCCTGCTCGAACTGGGGAAGGGCGTTCCCGTACTGCTTCAGCGAGGCGTAGACCGCACCAAGCTTCAGTCGGGGTTCCACGGAACGGGGGGACAGGTTCACAGCGTGCTTGAGGGATTCGATCGCCCGATCGTTCTTTCCGAGGACGACATAAAGATCTCCGAGGTTGTAGTGGAGTGCCCAGTATTTCCCGTCTGTTTCAGCGGCTTTCCGGAAGGCCGCCTCGGCCTCGTCGAACCGCTCCAGCTCCCTGCAGGCCACGCCGAGCCCATTCCATGCGGGGGCGTACGACGGCTTGAGTTCCGTGGTCCTCTTGTAGGCAGAGGCGGCCTCTTCGAACCGTTTCAGGCCCGCGAGAGCGACCCCCAGGTTGTAGTGGGCTTCCGTGTAATCATCCTTCAGAGAAACCGCCCGGCGGAAGGCAGCGGCAGCCCGTTCATAATCACCCGCATTTGCGGCCTTCATTCCGGCTTTGAAAAAGTCCTCCGGTTCCGCTCCCCATGCCACAGCCGTGAAAAGGACAACGACAAAAAGGGCGGATAGGTATTTCACCATTTTTCCCATGAGGTCTGCTCCTTTCTTTTATTACCGCAGTCTTTATTTTTCCGGTCTATCCTCCTTTCCGGGATAAAGATCGATCCAGCTCTCGGCGAACGGAGCGCCCGATCCCGGGCTGACGAGGGGATCAGTTAGAAGGTTCACTCCCCTGGTTCCCTGGGGCAGGATGCAGTACCCGCCGCCAAGGGAAGGATCTTCCGCGACCCTCACATCCAGTGATCCTCCTCTGCTGTTTACCGCCACCGCATTGTCTCCGTTTTTCAGCCCCCTGTCCGCCGCATCGGAAGGGTTCATGGAAAGCACGGGGATCTCTGCTGCGGAGGGTACGTCCCAGTTCTGGCCGTTGATATATTCTTTCCTGTGGACGGTGACCAGTCGGAGGTATCCGGCAGGCCCCTCCGCAGTTTCCGGCACGCGCACCGGCAGCACTGCCTTTTTCCCTCCTGAACGCCAGTATTCAGGCTCGTTCCAACGGTACACTCCTTTCCCTGCGGACTCAAGCATTGGGGAAGACCTCATCTCCCGGTCCATTTCCTCTTTCATGGCGTTCAGATCGCAGTCGATCCCGAGCCTCCGGGCAAGCCGTGTGTAGACCTCCGTCTCCTCCAGTGCTCCCGGGCGGGGAGGAAGCACCCGATGGCTCCTGACGAGATAGCTGTGCCAGTAGGACCCTCTCCAGTCTCCTTCCTCTTCAAGAAAAGTGGTTATGGGCAGTACCAGGCTGGATGCCCCGGCCGTGTCCGAGAGGATGAAATCCGCGCACACGGTAAAGGGGATTTTTTCATAGGCCTTCTTCACGAGGTCCGACGCCGGATTCTGGCGGACAGGGTCGGCCCCGGAAACAACGAGCACCTCTACGGGGGGCTCGAGACCCTCAAGCTCCACCGGCCACCCCGAGACAGAGAGGGATCTGACCTGGGCGGAGGACGGAGCGAGCCGTGACGGAAAGAGAGCCATCTCATCCTTGCTGAAGGCAAGTCCCGCCCCTTTTCCGGAATACGCCCCGAGAAGCACCGCAAGTGCACCGATCCACCGGAACTGCATATCGCCGTGCAGGTAGCGCTGGGCACCGAAGGCCGGGTACTGGGTCACCGGTGAAAAACGGAGGAGCCAGGAATACACCTCTCCGGCCTGTTCTCCGTTCAGTCCTGCCGCCGCAAGAAGGGAACCGCTGTCAAGACCTTTCACGAAAGCCTCGAAATCTCCCGGGTTGGCCGTGTGCTCTTTCCAGCCTGCGGAGTCCTTTCTCTCGTCGAGGATCCTCCGGCAGAGCCAGGCAGCCAGGGCCCAGTCACCGCCGGGAGCAAGCCGCCACCATCGGTCGGCGAACCGTGTCGTCGGCGTACTCCTTATTTCAAGAGCGGCTATCTCCCCTCCCCGTTCCCGGACTTTCTTCAGCACCGGGACCACGTGGGAATGGGTCTCCAGGGCGTTCCTGCCCCAGAAGAGCACGCCGAGAGAATGGGCTTCAACAGTCTCGGGAGGGGTGACAGGGACCTCCCCGAAGGTCTGTTTCAGGCCGAAGCTCCCTGCTGAGGAACAGAGGTTTCCTTTCTTCGTGGTATATCCCCCGAGGGACGCAAAGACATGAGGCAGCAGTTTTTTCGAGAAGTACATGGAACCCGCGCTGGGCAGGTACATGACAGACAGCGGCCCGCAGCGGTCCACAGCCTCCCGGATCTTTCCCGCCCAGAGGTCGAGTGCCTCTTCCCATGAAACGGGAACGAGTTCCCCTCCCTTCCGGGCAAGGGGGGAAGAGAGCCGTGCAGCGCTTGTGGCCCGCGAAGCCCACCGTTTCCCCTTCCCGCAGAGGAAGGTGGAATAGGGAAGGTCAGGGTTCGGTTCAAGGGTCACGGCATTCCCGTCGAAGCAGCCGCGCATGGCGCATCCGTCAGGACAGTCGTAGGGGCATGCCGTAATTTTCCATAGTTTTTGCTTCATGATCCATCCTCCGGATACAGTATTTTTTTATCTTACCATCCATGTACGGGCTATCAACCCTATAAAAGCGGATTCCCCTTCTTTCCCGTACATTACTGTGGTATGCTTCTTTGCAAATCAACGGAAGCAAAGGTGGATCCGCAGTGTCGTTATCGAAAAAAACCGTTCATGAGCTTGTCTCTGATTCGTCGTTTCCCCTCTTTCTGCTGCTTGTGGGGGCTTTTTTCCTGACCGTTTTCTTCCGTATCTCGGCATCGGTGGTACTGCCCCTCGAAGGGGTACGACTGGGAATGAGCGCGTCCCTCATCGGCTTCATCTCCAGTGTTCATTTTTACGCATACGCTTTTCTGCAGCCGGTTTCAGGCGTCCTTCACGACCGGTACGGCCCGGTAAGGGTAGTGACCTTCGGCCTGTTGCTCACTGCTGCTTCCTGCCTTCTCCTCACCCTCGTCCGCACTCCATTTACTCTCGGTGCCTGGCGCCTTCTTTCGGGATTCGGCGTAGCCCCCATGTACTCTGCCGTCCTTGTTTTCCAGGCCTTCGCCTTCCCTCCTGAGCGGTACTGTTTTTACGCCGCCATCAACCTGGGACTTTCCAGCCTGGGCGCCATCGTCTCAGTGGCCCCTCTCGGCTTCGCAATAGACACCTTCGGAATGACCGCCACATTTGTCCTTCTTGCGGCGGTCCCCCTCCTCATGAGTTTTTTCCTGATGACAAAAGCCTCAAAGGATCCCATACGCCTTTCCTCTGCCGGGAAAGCCGACGGGGGATTGCTTTCCATTCTCCCGGGCATCTTGAAAGCCGTTCTTTTCGTTTTTAAAACCCCGCGCCTTCGGGCTCTTCAAACCTTGTGGGCCGTATCCTCCGCATCGCTGCTTACATTCCAGGGACTGTGGGGAGTCTCGTGGTTCGCCGCCGCATTCGACGCATCTCCCGCGTCGGCACGGTTCTGGAGTTCTCTCGTAAGCGTGGGGATGATGATGGGACCAATTCTCACCAGCGGTGTGGTCGTCACACCCGCAAGCCTCCCGGCGGCAATGAAGAAAGTGAGCACGGCAAACGCCCTGAGCTGGTTTTTTCTTCTCGCCGCGGCATGGTGGAGTCCGGCGGTATGGGTTGGAGGGGTCGGGGCTCTCTTCGTGGGTATGACCTCCGGAATGAGAGGGGTCTTCTCCCTTGCTGCAATAACAGCAATCTCACCTGCAGGAAAAAGAGGATCCGTGTTCGGTGCAATGAACATGACTGCCGTGCTCTCTGCAGTGGTTTTCCAGTGGGGGACAGGATTCATCATCGACCATTTCCCCGGCGCAGTACCAGGAACATTCACTGCTGAAGGGTACTTCGCCGGTTTTCTCGCCGTTGCCTGCGCCATGGCGGCAAGCCTCCTGGCGCTGAAGCCCCTGGGAAGCGAACCTCTTCATCCCGAACAGGGAATGGAATGATCCCTGTGAAAAGTACGGTCTCCCCGCGGGAGGCGTTTTCTGTACTCCCAAAGTCCTTATCAACGGCCCGGGGATGACAACGCTCTGTCACTGTTTTTTCGTCTTTTCACGGAAAAACTGTTCATTGCTGACACATTCCTCCACCCCTTTCGGGAAAACCCATTCCGGCCTCTTTTTTCCGAAGGCCTCGATCATATCGAGGATTTCTTCCTTCGTCCATAACCCCTTTATTGCATCGAATGCCCTTCCGCTGCTCTCGATAAGGCTTTCACCGGGAATTTCATAAGCAACAAGGAGTTTCCTTGCATAAGGAGGAATTCCCTCGAGGCGAATGTCCAGATCATCGCTGAAGTACAGTTCCCCATAATACCGCAGGGCCTGTAGATAAATTTTCGACCCGGGACCGAAAAAATCCTCTGCCTCGGGGTAAATCTGAAGAATCTCCCCGGATTCCACCTTCGAAGAGGAACTGAGTGTCCATCCGCTGTTCCACGGTGATCCAGCGGCTTCAGAATGAGTAGTACCGACTATATGCCGGATATCCACGTCCTCCCATGATGCCGGATCCCGCCTCAGTCCCAGCGACCCGGGAAGAAGCAGGACGAGGTCGATTATGCCGGTGCCGCGGACAATATTCGATGTTTTCAGGGGATAGTAAAGCGACCCTGAGGCAAAACGGTAGGCGAGAGGATCGACCAGACCAGCGTCCGGTCCGGCATGGACGAGGTGGAACACAAAATACCGATATCCCCGTTCCGTGTAGTCCCCGGCGATGCTGATGACATGTGAAAGGTCAGCCTCGACCGGTATTTCCATCCTGGCAAAAAAACCGGACACCCAGTCTGAGAAACCCGCCGGGTCATCGATCCGGATCACAGTTATTTCATGCGGGCCGATTTTCCCCTCCCAGGTGACCGCAACAGGAGGAATACCCTCCCCTGAAGGTCCGGATCCTCCGCCGTTTCTCCAAAGACCATGGGTCTCTGTTTTGACATCTTTGCTGAAAAGCAGTTTTTCAGCGGCCCCGAAGGGGTCTCCTTCCACGGGAAAAACTTTGGGCTCGGAGGGGAAGGGGATGAACTCAAGCACCGGGGAGGAAATTTCAGCCTGCAGAACAGTTGAAAGGATAAGCACCTGCTCCTCCCCGTTGGAGAGGATGATCCCCTTTTGTGCGTCCTCGCTCCACCTCATCGGGACGGGCCATATCTGCCCCCTGTCCGCATTTGCCGCACATGCCAGAAGAAGGATGCAAAGGACTGCAGCCCCTGTTATTTTTTTCATCTTCTCCTCCACTCCTTTTTCAGATTTGTGTATCACGATTGTCTTTTTTCCATGCCCTTTTGTCAATTTTTATGTTTCAGCATAGCCCCCGCTTGACTATTATGGCAATAAAAGTTAAAGTGAATTCACATTCACATATTTATTGAGGTGTGCTGTCATGGGGACAAAAAAGATGCGAACAGAAGACCGGCGGGAACAGATCCTTGACGCAGCCCTTGAAATAGGGGGCAGAAACGGCCTTCAGGCAATGAATATAGGCGACATCGCCGATCGGATAGGCTTGGTGCCTTCAGCAGTGTACCGCCACTTCGACGGCCGGGAGGATCTTGTCGATGCTCTCATAGAGAGAACGGGATCCCGTATCCTTGAGAATATCCGCCTTGTCTCCAGGCACAAAGAAGATATTCTTCACCAGCTTGGATGTCTTTTTCGGCTTCATCTTCACCTGATCCGCACCAATCCGGCGGTGATGCAGATCATCTTCTCCGACGAGGTAGTCTTCGGAGGGGAAAAACGCCAGGGTCTTATTCGCCGCATAACCGCAGAATACAGGAACGAACTCGCTTCCCTGGTGGAAAAAGGGAAAGACGCCGGAGCCGTCAAACCTTTCATTGATCCCTTTGGTGCGGCATTCTCCATGATCAGTCTTCTCCAAGGAGTGGGGACCGCGCTCAAAATGGAGGGGAGCAGAAAGGAAATTTTCGCCATGGCCGGTTCGGCGTGGTATATTTTCGAATCCGGAATCGCCATGTACCAGTCATCCGTAAGGAGAAAAATTCTCTGACCGCAGCGCAGGCTCTCCCGGGCTTTTTGCAGCCCTGCTCTTCACTCCCCTGCAGATGCTCCATAAACACCTGAGTAACGGGGGTTTTCTTTTGTCGAAGAGAACACCGTTGTGGTATTCTCAACCAATACACATTATGAAACGGAAAGGATGTGCCCCTCTCATGGAAGACCGGTTCCTGAAATACAGCACCCTTGCAAAGCAAATGGACAGGTGGGATTCCCTCAAATCATTCAGGGATCTTTTTCATATTCCTCCCGCAACGGTCTACATGGACGGCAACTCCCTCGGCCTGCCGCCGAAGGCTGCGGGCCAGGCCCTGGAAAAAGCCTTCGGAGAGTGGAAAGACATGGCCATAGGAGGCTGGATGGCAGGATCGCCACCGTGGTTCCACCTCGCGGAGGAACTGGGCAGGAAAATGGCGCCCATGATGGGAGCATCCGCCGATGAAGTGGTGATGTCAGGCTCAACGACGATCAATCTTCATGCCCTGGTGAGCACTTTTTATCAGCCGTCGGGAATCCGGACAAAGATAGTGGCGGACGAGCTGAACTTCCCTTCCGACATTTATGCTCTGGAAAGCCAGATCCGGCTGAAGGGGCTCGACCCGAAGAAGAACCTCGTGCTCGTAAATTCACGGGACTGCAGAAGCCTGAACGAGGAAGACATTGCCGCAGCTTTTGACGACACGGTAGCACTTGCCCTTCTGCCGGGAGTCCTGTACCGAAGCGGGCAGCTCCTGGACATGGAGATGCTCGTCAGGGAGGCCCATCAAAGAGACATCGTCATCGGCTTCGACTGCGCCCACTCGGCGGGAGCGGTACCTCACCGCCTCTCGGAATGGGATGCGGACTTCGCATTCTGGTGCAGCTACAAGTACCTCAACGGAGGGCCCGGGAGCCCGGCGTTTCTGTATGTCAACAGGAAGCACTTTTCCCGTCTGCCCGGACTTGCAGGATGGTTCGGATACGACAAGTCCCGACAGTTCGACATGTCCCTGGAATTCCATTCTGCCGGCACTGCCGGAGGATGGCAGATCGGCACTCCCCCGGTCCTTTCGGCCTCGACGCTACTCCCCTCGCTCGAAATTTTCGCGAACGCCGGCATTGAGATGCTGCGGAGAAAATCCCTCGCGCTGACTTCATTTCTTATGGATATTATCGATGGATCCCTGTCGCAGCAACCATACTTCTATTCCATAGGAACACCCAGGGACGAGGTCCGCAGGGGAGGACACGTGGCCGTGGAACATGAGGAAGCCTGGAGGATATGCCAGGCCCTGAAAAAAAGAAAGATCATCCCCGACTTCCGTCCTCCAAGGGTGATCAGGCTCGCTCCCACTGCGCTCTACTCTTCTTTCGGGGATATTATCGCTGTTGCCGAAGCACTGAAGGAGATCATCGACGTCAGGGAATACGAAAAGTTCTCACCCGAACGGGACGCCGTCTCCTAGGGTCTCTTCGGACCTCCTCCGACGGAAG
>JAAYJB010000078.1 GCA_012523155.1 Synergistaceae bacterium
CAGGAGCCGTGCAACTTCAGCGGGAAGGTCTTCCACCGGGCTCCCTCCGGAGGGCTCCAGGACTGCAAGAACGTTTTCATCCGGGATCGAGAGGGAAACAGTCTCTTTTCCCCATTTAAGATCTACATTCATAATTGCACCATCCCACCTTTCAGCCTAGCGCAGCGCCGAGCTTCGAGCCTGCATCCTCTGCCAAAAAAATACCCCGGCCACCAGGGCAATTCCGGCGGCATCAGTAGCCATACCGGGGAAGATAAGCAGAATGGAGCCGATGAACATGCCCAGTCTCTGAAGGATATTCATGGGCACGTAGAGGTAATTCTGCAGTGAAGCGGCAAGTGCCACTACTCCCACAAGACTTGTTACCGTTGACAGGGCTATGGAGAAGTAATTTCCTCCCACGAGCAGCAGGTCCGGATTATAGATAAAGGTGAAGGGGATGAGGAATCCCGCGAGGGAGATCCGGAATCCCGTCCAGCCCACCGCCGATGGGCTCTGACCCGACAGGCCGGCTGCTCCGTAGGATGCTATGGCCACGGGAGGCGTCAGGTTCGAGAGGCAGGCGAAGTAGTAGGCGAACATGTGGGCCGCCAGGGGGTTGACCCCGAGCTTCACAAGGGCGGGTGCCGCGATGGTTGCAGTGACGATATAGCAGGCCGTCGTGGGAAGCCCCATGCCCAGGATGACGCACACGATCATGGTGAGGAAGGTGGTGATGAGGATACTGCCCCCTGCAAGGGAGACGATGTTGTCGCCCAAAACGAGACCCAGGCCCGTGAGGTTCGTGATTCCGATGATGTTGCCGACAACGGCGCAGGCTATGCCCACGCCCACGCTTTGCCGGGCGCCTGATTCCATAGCCTTGAGGAAGGTCTTCCAGGTGAGCCGGGTTTCCTTTGTGATGAAGCTCACGGCCACCGATGCGATGATGCCGTAGAAGGCTGCGTAGAGAGGCGTCCTGCCGATGAGCAGCAGGTATACGATGACGATGATGGGAACGAGAAGGTGACCACGCTCCCTCATAACCTTCGTTATGGGGATGATCTCTTCTCTCGGAATGGGCTTCATGCCGAGTTTCACAGCCTCAATATGGATGACTGCATATTCCGCAAGGTAGTAAAGCACCGCGGGGATGGCAGCAGCCAACATGATCTTGGCGTAATGCACCCCGAGGAACTCGGCCATGATGAATGAAGCCGCGCCCATGACCGGGGGCATGATCATTCCGCCTGTGCCGGCAACAGCCACAACAGCAGCGGAGAAGACAGGTTTGAAGCCCGCCCCGGTCATCAGAGGGATCGTGAAGGTGCCTGTGGCCGCCACGTTGCCCACGGCGCTTCCGTTGATCATGCCCATGAGGCCGCTTGCAACGATGGACACCTTTGCCTCACCGCCGATGGTCCTTCCTGCAAGAGACATTGCAAGGTCCTTGATAAACCGCCCCATACCCGTTTCGGTAAGGAATGCACCGAAGAGGATGAAGAGGAAAATATAGGTGGAGGACACGCCGAGAGAGATGCCGAAAATACCCTCGGAGGACAGGAAGAGCTGGTAGACGATGCGCCGGAAAGTGAAGCCGGTGTGCCCGAGGACTCCCGGAATATATTCACCCCAGTAGCCGTAGGCGAGGAAGATAATGGAGAGAATCATCAGCTCCTTGCCCACGGTCCGCCGTGTCGCCTCGAGAATGCAGACGGTGAGAATCGTACCCATGACGTAGTCGGACATCACGGCGGTTCCCCTTATGCTGAAAGCATCGAAGGCGAAGAGGATATACAGGCTCGATGACAGGGATAGGGCGAGCCAGGCGTAGTCCACCACCGATGGACGTTCCCTGGGGGCTCTCTTCGACCCCGGATAGAGAAGGAAGGTCAGAAGCACCAGGAAGGCAAGGTGGACGCTCCGCTGCTTCATGGCCATCAATGTTCCGAAGCCCGATGTGTAGAGGTGGAACAGGGACATGGCAACGGCTATAACTGTTATGGCCGTTGCCCATTTCCCGGTATATTTCCGGAAGCGGGATTCGGCATCAGCCTTTTCCAGGACCTTTTCGGCCTCTTCTTCCGAAATAATGTCAATAACCGGTTCTTGACTCTCGTTGAGTTTAAGGTTCTGATCAGTCACAGCCGTTTACCTCCGTATGAACAAATGAGGGGAGGGAACACCCGTTCCCTCCCCCTGAAAACAAAACCGGTGCTAATCTACAATGAGCTTTTCCGGTACGTTGACTCCCTTTTCCGTCAGGTACTTCACTGCCCCTTTGTGAAGGGGTATGGTCATTCCGTTCAGGGAATTTTCAAGCAATGTGTAGGCCGTGGCTTTGTGTGCCGCCACAAGGTCGTCGTGATATTCGTAGGTCGCCCTGGTAAGGAGATATACAAGTTCCTCGTCCTGGCGGACGTCAGTAAAGAGGATGTTGGACAGGGCAAGGGTCCTGATGTCCTTGTCCTGGTTCGGATAGGATCCGGCGGGGATGGTGAAGGGGAAGTACCATGGATACTTCTCCACGATTTCCTTGATCTTGTCCTCTTCCATGGAGATGAGTTCACCTGCGCCGGAGGAGAGTACGTCCATGATGGCCGCCGTGGGAACGCCGCCGGCGATGTGGGTTCCGTCGGTCTGGGCGTTCTTGAGAAGATCCACCGCCTCGTTGTAGCCGAGGAAGTCGGCGGTGACGTTGGTCTCGCCCTGGTCCTTCATGTAGTTAAGCCCGTAGGCCTCCATCATCTCGCGGCTGTTGATCTCCGTCGCGCTGGCCACCTGGCCGGGAACGAATTTTTTGCCCTTGAAGTCAGCCACTGACTTCATGCCTGAATCTTTCCGGACGATCCAGTGCATCACGTTGGGATAGAGGGTGAACATGCCCCGCATCTCCTTGTAGGGAGCCTTGCCCTCGTAAGTCCCCTTGCCGTTGAAGGCGTAGTAGCAGATGCCGTTCTGCCCGATGGCGACCTGGACTTCCTCGTTCATCATGAGTTCCACGTTCTGGGGAGTGCCCGCCGTAGACTGGGCGGAAGCCCTGGTGACCTCTTCGATGTTCTTCGACCAGATCTGGGCCATGGCGTTTCCGATAGGGTAATACGCTCCGCCTGTTGTTGCTGTGGCGATGTTAAGACGGTAAGACTTTGCCTCGGCGACTCCCGCGGAACCTGCGGCCGCTACAAGTACCATCATCAGCAGAACTGCCAAACAGATTTTCTTCAACTAAATCTCCTCCTTTTCATTATTGAACCGACGATCTCCTGCACGCGCTAAGCACTTCATCTACACTGAACCGACTCTTGGCGAGGGATTCAGATTCCTGCCGCTCCCGTTTTACCGGAAACCCCGGCTGCTGCAGCCATTTCGGGAACCGCTCTCTTTTCCATGTTGAGATTCCTGGAACCTTGCTGCCTTCTTCCTAAACGTAGCTCCCTTCGAAGCCCTCGTCCTTTTGGGGACGGTAGTCTCCGAAGTAGGCCGAGAAATCCATGTTCAGGTAATCACACATCTCCAGCACCTCGATGAGGGTGTTGTCATTCACGGGGATACCCTGCTCCATCATTGCCGCGACAGCCTCGACCTCTTTTTCTCCATGAGTGTAGATCCGGTCGCTGCCGTCAGCCTTGGGACTGTCCCTCAGTTCCTGCAGGAACCTGGAAAAATGGTCCTTTATCGCCTGGGCGTCGCCGAAGATCGTCGGGGCGATAGCGACAAAACCGTGGCATATGCCGCCCCTGGTTCCCTGGGTGGTGTGGTTGCTCGTCAAGCCCAGGGACAGAATGGATGAGAAGATTTCAGCGAGCATTGCGTAGCCGTATCCCTTATGGCTCCCCAGGAGCTCCTCGCTGCCGCCCAGGGGCATGATGCCGCCGCCTTTCTTCCCGACAATGTTCTTCAGAACGTCCGAGGCGTCTGTGGAAGGATGGCCGTTTTTGTCCAGAGCCCAACCCTCGGGAAGGGGTTTGCCCATCTTGTTGTACACCTCGAGCTTCCCCCGGGTAACCACCGATGTGGATGCGTCGAAAAAGAAGGGAACAGGGTCCGCCGGCATGGCACAGGCGATGGGATTGGTTCCCAGCATAGCAGTCCGTCCGTAGGTGGGTACCGTAATGGCGGTGGTGTTGGTGAAGCTCATGCCGATGAGGCCCCGGTCGCAAGCCATCCTGGCGTAGTACCCGGCGATGCCGTAGTGGTTCGATTCGCGGACTGTGACGATGCCGATGCCGCTGGTCGCGGCCTTGGCGATGGCCATCTCCATGGCCTTGTGCCCGATTATCTGCCCCATCCCGCCATGACCGTCGATAACGGCCGAAACAGGCGTCTCGAAGACCACTTCCGGCCTGGCGTCAACCTTGATCATTCCCTTTTGGATACTCTTATAGTACCGCGCCATGCGCTGCATACCGTGGCTCTCTATTCCGTAAAGATCGCTCAGCAGCAGCACGTCTGTGATAATCCGGCTCTCTTCGGCATTAAAGCCGAATTTGCCGAATGCATCGTGGCAAAGTTGTACCAATACATCATACTTCCATTTCGTGTACCCCATTGTCGCCACCCCTTCGTAAATTGATCCTCTCACTATGGAAATATAGTATGCGTTTAATATGGAGGACCCGTTGATTGTATAACCTGGATACTATTTATTCAAGGGAGAAAGCCCGCCCGTTGATCAGACGGTGCAGGAGCCTTCTCTTGCCGGTTACACACGACACCAGGTGTGGGTAGTGACCAAGAGGGGCAGGGCGATATTCTCTATTCCGCCGAAAAAACCAATTCCTGCAGCATCCCGTTGCCGGCGGTTCACATCCCGGTAATTGTCCTGTCAGTGGTATTCCGGATGAGGAATACTCCTCTTCCTGGACATCGCACTTCCTAAACGATTTTCCTGACCCTTCGTGTTGCCACTACTTCCGTATCGCATCCGGCCGGAGAAGAAACGATCACATCTCCGATCCCCACCGGAGCTGAAAGGGATACCCTGCGTATCTCCTCCATCACCTCCCGAATTCTGGCCAACGGAACCGGGCGATTTGTCCGCACGCTTACCAGCGGGAAATCTCCGTTATTGACCGGAACGCTTGAAGCTATGGTGCGCATGGGATTTTCCACTTCCTGGCGGGCCCAGGCCTCGCCCCGTCTGCATACATTTCCCTGGACCCTTGTAACAACAGGAGTTTCATCGTTATCCACGTCTACGACGATCGTGCATCCATTGGGGCACACGACGCATGTGAATTCCCTCGTGCTCATTCAACAACCACCTCCAGGGAGGAACATCCTGTAACAGATTCCTTCCGCAGGTCTATCCTGATCATCTCGGCAGGATGAAGCCTCATATGCTTCCGGCGGGCCACTTCCCGCTCCCCTGACCTCACTACGATGCTTCTGTCTCTCCAGGGGGCGGCGACCCGCAGGGAAATTACAAAATCCCTTTCGCCGGAAACTTTCCGGGGAAGGGTGTACCGGACACCATCCCCCGGCTTTACCGGAATCAGGCAGGGAAGAGCACAGCTTCCGTTCTGCACATAACAGGCGGCATATTTCCCCGCTTCACCCGCTTCCACGGAGACCCAGTCGACGAGATCATGGACATGAAGGACGTTTCCGCATGCAAATATGCCCGGAACATTCGTCATAAATGAATCATCCACTACTGCGCCGCCGGTGACCGCGTCCATATCTACACCGGCTTCCCGCGTCAGCTCGTTCTCCGGAATAAGCCCCACGGAGAGAAGCAGGGTATCGCAAGGGACAAAGCGTTCGGTCTCGGGTATGGGAGCCTTGTCCTGCCCTACCTGTGCGACCCGAATCCCCTCAAGGCGCCCGGTGCCGACGATCCCTGTTACGGTGGTATTGAGATGAAGCGGTATGCCGTAGTCGTTCAGACACTGCTGGATATTTCGCGGAAGTCCGCTTGAATAGGGAAGTATCTCGAAGACAGCCTCCACCGTTGCTCCTTCAAGGGTCATTCTTCGTGCCATAATGAGCCCGATATCGCCTGAACCCAGAATACAGGCTTTTTTCCCCACCATTATGTTTTCAAGGTTCATGAAGTTCTGGGCTGCCCCTGCCGTGTAAACTCCCGAGGGCCGGCTTCCCGGAATGGAAATGGCACCGCGTGTTCTCTCCCTGCAGCCCATAGCCAGTATAACCGCACCAGCTTCTATCCTCTGGAACGTTCCCCGTGTGCTTACCTCGATCACCCTGTCCCGGGAGAGCGAAAGGACTATGGTCTCTTCCATCGCCTCGATTTGAAGATCCCGGAATTTGCTGATATACCTGTCCGCGTATTCCGGACCCGAAAGGGCTTCCCCGAAGGTATGCAGTCCGAAGCCGTCATGAATGCACTGGTTGAGTATTCCGCCAAGTATGCGGTCGCGTTCAATGAGAAGAACATCACCGCAGCCTGCTTCGCGGGCTGCAATGGCAGCGGCGAGACCGGCGGGACCGCCGCCTATGACGACCACTTCCCGACAAATTATGGGAATTGTACCATTCTTCATGTTCATCTGACACCCCCTCCTTTCACAGACCTCACATTTCCAGCGAACAGGGGAGATGCTGTACTCCGCTTGATGAAATCCTCGGGGGCCCATCCGAATTCATCCCGCAGGATCCGCGTGATCCTCGGCACGCAGAAACCGCCCTGGCAGCGTCCCATGGAAGCTCTTGCCCTGTATTTTATGCTCACGAGAGTCCGTGCTCCGAGAGGGTTGGTGATCGCATCAAGTATTTCCTGTTTCGTTATTTTTTCGCACCTGCAGATGATCTCCCCGTAATTGGGATTGTCCGCGATCATGGACACCCGTTCTTCCGCCGGGAGCTCCGAGAAAAAGAACGTGCTTCCCGGGCGGACAGGGTTGAAAGAGGGATCGGGATGAAGAGGGATGTGCCGCTCCACCATCCCGCGGACCATCTCCGCGATGGCCGGTGCGCATGTAAGTCCCGGGCTCTCTATGCCGAGAAGATTGATGAACCCCGAGACATCCTTTCTGTCCTCGATCACAAAATCCTTGTTCCCTCCCACTTCAGGAGGGGTCTGCTTGGGACGGATCCCGGAAAAATTGCGGATATAGTCAGTCATGCGTATCTCAGGAAGAAGTTCCTGCCCCTCCCTCCGAAGTTCCTTCATAACGTCTGCCGTGCATGAATGGTCCTCGGAAGCATTGAGGTATTCAGCACTCGGCCCGATAAGGATGTTGCCGTCAACCGTCGGTGTCAGGTGAATACCAAGACCGGGCGCGTTCTTCTTCGGTGCGGGGTATATGAGAGCCTTCAGAGTACCGTCAAGTCTTTTATCCAGGACGTAGTATTCCCCCCGGCACGGATAAATCACGTAATCGCTGATCCCTGCCAGACGGCATATTTCCGCGGAAAAGAGACCCGAGGCATTGATAATGACTTTCGCGGTAAATGTCTCCCCGGCCTTCGTACCAAGCACCCAGCCTCCACCGGCAAGGGATGTTATGGAGGCCACCTGCTGTCCGAGGTGAAAATCAACCCCGTTCGCGAGGGCATTTTCGGCCAGGCCGATCGTCAGTCCATAGGGTGAAATGATGGAACTGGTGGGCGAATAAAGGGCGAGAGAGCCCTCGACTCCCGGCTGGATCTGCTGCATCCTGTCTTTTCCGATAAGCTCAAGTCCGGGAACCCCGTTTGCATCTCCCTGTTCCTTCAGCCTGTGCAATGTCGCCTCGTCCTCTTTATCAAGCGCTACTGTTAGCTTGCCGATCCTTTTGATCTTAACTTTCAGATCCCGGCAAATGTCGTCCATCATGGCATTTCCCCTGACATCGAGCCGTGCTCTCAGGGAACCGGGAGCGTAGTTGAACCCGGCGTGCAAAACTCCGCTGTTGCGGCAGCTCGTCCCGAACCCCACATCCATTTCCTTCTCGAGGACCGCTGCCTTCACGGCGAACCGCGAGAGTTCACGGGCGACCGCGCCGCCGACAACTCCTCCGCCGATAACAACAACATCGTATTCCAGAGCCACTCCCTAACACCACGCTTTCAAAAAAGAACATTGGTAGACCAAGGTATTCCAATAAAACTTTTTTTATATTATCATGGGTACAGAGAGTAAATCAAGCAGAATCAACTGAAAATTTCAAGTTCTTTTTTTTAACTTTTTATTCAATCTGTATTTTTACCGGACAGGGGGGGCATACATGAACAAGAAAAGGCAGGAACTGATAAAAAAGATATCAGACCTTATCTCGGACGGTGAAATCATCTCTGAAGGGAAACTGCCCACTGAAAGGGAACTGGCCGCCATGCTGGGAACGAGCAGACCTCTTCTCAGGGAAGCGCTCATTGCGCTCGAGGCTCTTGGATTGATCGATATTCGGGACAGGCAGGGTATTTTTCTTGCGGAAGATGACTCCGGAGAACTCCGCAAGGCTCTCGGACAGGTTCACATATGGCCTATGGAGATCCTCTCGCAGGTAATGGAGATCCGGCAGCTTCTCGATCCCCCGGCGACTGCCCTCGCCGCACTCCGCCGGAAGGACAGGGACCTGGCAAAAATGGATGAATGCATTTCCATGCTTGAGAAGATCCACAAGGATGAAGACCCTCTCGAAGCACCCCTGGGAGCTTACTGGAATACTGTCCTTCACTCCACGATCTTCAAATCCACGGGAAACACGCTGCTAGCGAGAATTTACGAAAGCCTTCTTGAAATGTCCGAAAAAGGGATCACGGCAATGAGGATGGACGTCCTTGATTCCGCAGCCCCTGACAGGACCGGGAGAATCCTTGAGCAACACCGGAAACTGGTCGCAGCCATAAGGGACCGGGATGTGGAACGCGCCCGGGACGCATCGCGGGTCCACCTGAGATTTACCATTGATACACTTGTGGAACTCAGCAGGGTCACTCCTCTTTCCAACTTTTTCGCATCCCGGATGGATCCGGTACTTGAATAAAAAAGCACGGACTGAGGGGAGCCCCCTTTCGTCCGTGCAGCAATAAAGCAGTTTGCCGTACCATGGGAATCGGGTTATTTCATCCGATGAATTCTGCAAGCTTCCCCAGGGCTTCACTGAAGTTTTCCCGTCCAACACCGATACGGAAATGATTCCAGTCAACGTCGAAGACGGTATCGGGCAAAATCATCACGCTCTTTTCCGTGACCGCCTTCTCGCAGAAATCCTTCACGTGCTGATTACCGAGAAGCCTCGGGAAGGCCGTTGATCCCCCCTGGGGTTCAAACCACTCGAAGCGGTCCTTTCTCTCGAGAAAGAATCGTCTCGCAAGGGCGAGATTCTCCCTGACGATCGACCTGCTCCTTTCCGCCAGTTCCTCTCCCCTGCGAAGCGCCGCAATGGCAAGTATTTCCGATGGCGCTGAAGAACAGATTGTCGTGTAGTCCTTCAGTGAAGCGATCCGGTCAAGAAGCCAGCTGTCCGTTGAGGTGATCCATCCTACGCGGAGGCCGGGAAGGCCGTACGTCTTTGAAAGCCCCCCGAGAGCTGCGCTTTTCCTGTACAGAGAAGGAACGGAAGGAAGTCTTTTTTCAGGATCGTGTTCAAGTCCCCTGTACATCTCGTCGGAGAAAAGGAAAATTCCCCGTTTTGATGTAATTTCGATCACTTTTGACAGTTCATCCTCAGTAGGCAAAAAACCCGTCGGATTATGTGGAAAATTGACAATAACAAGCCGGGTGTTCTCTTTGAGCGCCCCTTCAAGGAAAGGAATATCGAGCTTCCAGGCTCCCTTTTCCTTTTTGAGGTACCATCGGGTCACTTCACAGCCAAGAGACTTTGGAATCTCGTACAGAGACTGATAGGCCGGGCTCAGGACGATTACATGGTCATTCCCGTCAAGGAGGACGTTCATTGTGAGAAATATTCCTTCCTCCGGGTTGAGGACCAGGTTCTCCTCCGGTACCGTACCCGACAGCCCGGCAATAGCCTCCCTCAGCATGGGATGTCCCCTCGATTCGGTGTAGGAAAGGCGAAGCCCTTTCCAGAGTTCGAGGATGTCGGGCCCGCTCCCCTGCAGCAGCTCCTCCGCCCCCATGGACTCACAGTCAGAAGGGCTCAAAAGGTACTTCACGGTAAATTCATACTTCGCAAAATAGCGTTCCAGAAGAAAATCACGTACTTTCATTTGATCACAGCCTTCGATAAAAATCACGGTTTTTTTTATTATACCCGTCTTTCTGCTCTCATTTCAGGCAACACACCGTATTTTACGATAATTCGGCAGGATTTCGGTTGACTTAACCCACCCCTATCGTTTTATATTAGAGAAGAACATTTATATTTACCTTAATTCCAGGAGGTATCCGCAATGACTGCACACACTGTCAAAAGGACTCTTTCCCTTTTCCTGGCCTTTCTTTTTCTGGGAACGATGATAATTTCAGCCCTTCCCTCCGAGGCATTCACCCCGCCACCGCTCCCCGGAGACGAAGAAGAGATCGCACCTCCTCCTCCGCCTGTTTTCGGAGACAGCGGGGAAGAAGAGTTGCCAAAACAGCCCCAGCCGGAGATAAAACCGAAACCTGTTCCCAAACCGGAAACAAAGCCGGCACCGAAACCGCAACCGAAACCAAAACCGAAGCCAAAACCAAAACCCAAGGCTGAGCCCAAGGAGCCTTCGTACACAGTAAACGAGCTCTTTTCCAAGGGTCTGAATGCTTACAAGGGAGAGAACGGGGCAGCCCAGAGCTACACCGAGGCCCTCAAGTGGTGGGGCAGGGCAGCTGCAAAGGGACACTCCGCCTCCCTCTACAATCTGGGCGTGATGCACAAAAACGGCCAGGGAACGGCGAAGGACTTCAAAAAAGCCAGGGACTATTTTCTGAAGGCGGCACAAAACAGATACGCCCCTGCCGCTGAACAGCTCGGCCACCTCTACTACGGGGATTCCCTGGGGAAACCCGACTATGGTGAAGCGGCCCGCTGGTATGAGCAGGCCGCCCAGAAGAACAGGGCCTTCTCCCAGTTCCGCCTCGGGCTGATCCATTACAAGGGACTCGGCCGGCCCAAGGATGCCATGAAAGCCTTCTACTGGTTCGACGAGTCGGCGAAGAACGGCTACATCGACGCCATGGTGAACCTTGGAGTTCTCTACGAAAAGGGCGACGGTGCGGTGTTCAGCAGGGAGAAGGCCTTCCAGTGGTATTCAAAAGCCGCTGAAAAGGGATCCCCCCTGGGCATGGCCTACCTCGGCGAGGTCTACTACCAGGGCCGGGGCGTACCGAAGGATGAGAAAAAAGGCATCCGGCTCCTGGAACAGGCAGCAGCGAAGAACCTTGCTTACGCTCAGCGGCTTCTTTACAAGATAGACAGCATTAAGTACATGAAGTACCGGAACGTGAAATAGCCGCTGCCTTTGCTGTTGTTCTAAGCAAACCGATCGCGAAGCATCCCGAGCGCAGCGATTTGTTGTCATCCTGAGCGGAGCGAAGGATCTCGCCTTTATGGATTTTCAGAACCAACCCTGAGGTCCTTCCACCCGGGATGCTATGCAATCTTCGCTTCGCTCATCAGGACGGCACAGAGAAAAATCCCGGTTTCCATACTCACCTCAACAGTCAGGGCCCCGCCAGGGGGCCCTGACTGTCTACTTTACCGTGATCGTCTTCAGTATAGCCTCCAGTGTCGCCTGTGTTCCTCCCTTCCCGCGGAAGAGGACAAGGGCTACCCCTTTATTACCGCTCATGGGAGGGAAGAGAAGGTTCACTTCGCTTCCCTCGTTCGACCTGAGTACATTTTTCCCTCCGAGAGAAACTGTGCGGGCTCCCTTTAAATCCTTCTTCGTCTCCCCGTAATTCTTCGTTACTCCTCCGGAGACGCCGTGGACGGGGTTGTCGAAGCTCCCCTGCCAGTAGACGTGAAGCGATTCCACGTCATGTTCCTTCATTGTCTTCCCGTTCCAGGACGACGGGATTCCGAAGGTGACGTTCCCTATAGTTACGGATTTCCAGCCCGCGGGCAGCTTTCCTGCACCCTTGTCCGCCCCGCTCTGCGGAGGTGTTTTTCCCGCTGTAAAGGAGATCTTCCCGGCGATCTCCTCGAACATGGGAGCGTATTTTTTCCAGCCGCTCCCACTGCCGGCCACCACGTGGAGATAGGCTCCCATTCCGCCCTCCGCACCGTCAGCGACAAAGTAAAACCTCCGGGTCACTCCGGGTGCATTACCCAGGAGGAAGTAGGCTTTTCTGCCTCCCAGCGTCACAGTTCCCTCTCCGGAGATGGAGTCGAAGATCCGGTTGGCTGTTTTGCCGGTGTACAGTCCCTTGATTTTACCGTCAGACAACCCCGGCGACAGGGTGCCGACGCGGACGATGGCCACCCTCTTGCCACCCATGTAGTAGTCATAGTTTGCGAAGGGGTATTTCCCGTTTTCCTTCCCCGAAGAGCTTTTCACGCTCTGGAAGCCCCCGGCGGGGATCTCGTACCGGATTCCGGCGAGGGTGAACTTTTTCCACCCTCCCCACTGCGGAGATGTCTCCGAAGGAGGAGTCCCGGGACTCTTCGCAGGTATTTTGGTATCTTCATCCTTCCGCGCCCCGGAAGGAGTAGCTTCCGTAGGCTTCTTTGCTTCTTCCGTGCTCTTTTTTATCCTGGAAATAAAGTCCTTCAGCTTCCTGACATGCTCCTCCACTACAGGGTCCGGGGATATGGAGAGCCCTTCCCGGTATTTCTCCAGGGCCTCTTCGTACCGTTTTCCCTTCTGCAGCTCCGC
>JAAYJB010000459.1 GCA_012523155.1 Synergistaceae bacterium
CCGGGGATAGCGCCTCCCAGGAAGAGCTTGGAAATGGAGATCTGTCCGATAGATCCCAGGATGATCATGGGGATACTGGGGGGAATGATGGGCCCGATAACCGACGAGGCTGCCGTTATGGCAGCAGAAAACCCCCTGTCATAGCCGGACCTCTCCATCATGGGCATTTCGAGTGATCCCAGTGCGGCAGCGTCGGCAACGGCAGATCCGCTTATGCCGGCGAAAAGCATGCTGCCCACGACGTTCACATAGGCGAGTCCGCCCCTCACCCTTCCGATGAGTGCATTAGCGAAGAGGAGAATGTCCTTCACCAGCCCTGCCCTGTTCATAAACTCCCCTGCCAGCATGAAGAAGGGAATTGCAAGGAGAGTATACACGTCCACGCCTGAGATCATCCTCCTGGCCAGAATCATGGCGTCAGGTGAACCGAGGACAAACATGAGCACCATGCTCGTCAGCCCTATGGCAAAACCTATTGGAAGCCCGGCAAGGGAAAAGATGAGCAGCGAGCCTAAAAATGTGGAAAGGACGAGCATCAGGCATTTTCCTCCTTTGCAGGGAACCAGGTATCCTTTATCTGCTTCCCTATCTCCACAAGCAGCATGAGTGTTGTAACCGGAACGGCTGAATACTGCCATGCAACGGAGATAAGGAGAATCGACGTCTTCTGGATCCTGATGCGGTACACGTACTGAGCACCACCCACCAGTACAAATGCGGCAAAAACAAACATCAGGAGAAGAAGCACTGTTCTGTATACCTGCCCGCTCCTTCCGGCAAAACGGTCTGAGATCATGGTAAACGCCGGGTGCATCATGCGCCTTGTGCCCGCTACAAAAGCGCTGAAGCAGAGCCAGACGAAGGCGAAGCGGCTGACCTCGTCGACCCAGGTAAATGCATGATCAAAATAACGGAAGAAAACGTTTGTGAAAACCGAAAACACCATAACCACCAGGCTGACGATCATGATAATGTCAATGAGCCTGTAGACTCCTTCGTACAAAGCCCTCCAAATACGCAAAAGAGAGATCCTCCCTTCAAAGAAGAAAAAAGGGGCGTACAGGTACGGCCGTACGCCCCGGGTTCATTTGTTTCTACTGCTTTTCGTACTTCTTCCCGGCTTCTACGATTTCCTTATAGATCGGTTCAGCTTCGGGGTTTTTCTTCAAAAACTCCTCGATTATAGGAACGGCTGCCTGGCGGAAGGGGGCCAGGTCAGGATAGGTTACCTTCAGACCCTTTTCTTCTGTCAGCCGGATGAGCTCAGCATCGCCCTTCTTTGTGGCCTCGGTGATCTCCTTTATGGAGACGCTCACAGCCTTGTTGATGGCTGTTTTCTGGGAGTCGGTGAGCCCGTCCCAGAACTTCTGGTTGACGACGAAATACTGGAAACCGAAGATGTGGTTCGTTATGGCAACAAACTTTTGCACATCATACCAGCCGGAGTAATAGGACGTCTCCAGGGGATTGTCCTGCCCCTCAACGACACCCTGCTGCAGTGCGGTGAACACTTCGCTCATGGGCATGACCACGGTGCTGAAACCGAAGCCCTGCATAAGCTTGATGATGACCTCCCCCTGCCAGACCCGCATTTTGACGCCCTTGCAGTCTTCCATGGAGTTTATGGGCTTCTTGTTGTTGGAAATGACCCGGAATCCCCTGGGGAATGCGCCGAGGATCTTGACTCCGAGGGGATCAAGATGCGTGTACACTTTCTGCGCTATAGGGCCGTTGAACACTTCGTCAGCGTGCTCGTAGCTGTTTACCAGGTAAGGAAGCTGAAGGAGCTTGAATATGTCCACCGTGTTCTCCCAGAGATTGCCCGTCATGGCCATCTCAATGGTCCCGAGCTGAACGCCCTCAACAAACTCCTGCTCGGCTCCAAGCTGGCTGTTGGGGTACACCTGGATCTCGAGCTCACCGTTGGTCTCCTTCTCCACCATCGGCTTGAATGTCTCATAGAGGACCTTGTTTGCGAAGTTCTCGGCGGGGAAATAGTTTGCGATCTTGATCACCTTGGCCGCTGATGCGGTCCCAACAAATGAAACGAGGACGACGAGCGCTGCGAGCAGAATACCGAAACGTTTTACCATACTCTTTCCAACCTCCTTGAATGTGGACGCTTTCCGAAAATTTTATTCGGATGTTTTTACATTTTATAGCGCGGCACGGAAAAGTCAAAACCGTCGGGCCGGAGGAATTCCTTCATGCACCGATTTTTTCAGTCCAGGTAGGCGATGCGTTTATTTTTCTCTTCTATAAAACGCTCCCTGAACAGGTGCTCCACAATAAGTTCAATGTCCTCTTTCGGAACCTGCCCCTGGAAGAGGGTATCGATGCTCGATGAAAGCGTCTTCCGCGACTTGGGCCGGCGCATCTTGTCCTGTTTTTTCAATATCTCCAGAGCTTTTGCGTATTTGGGAGCAAGTTCCTTGCTGAGAGCGGGCTTCTCCTTTATATCCTCCAGGGTAATGATCCGCTTCACTTTCTGGCCGAATAGCGCAACGTGCTTTATGAGAGGATCGTAGCCTGCGTCCATTGAGACTATATAGTGGCATGCAGAAGGATCCGTGTGATTCTTCGCGAGGTAGTAGGCGATGTGAAAATCGAGAGCGTTCCTTCCCGCCCCGCTGATGGTGACCCACTCTACCCTGTCGCCCATGGGCTGGGTCTTCCGGATCATTTCCGTGGGAATTTTCTTCTGGTTTTCCCCAAGGAAAATGAGTATCTTTCCGTCGTCGATATTTTCCATTTCGACTCCGGGAAGGTTTTCAAAGTCGATGTAAATATACTTTTTCACGGATTGCTCCCCTCTTTCAAAAAATGGATTACTGCTTCGGCGAATTTTTCAGGTTTTTCGGCATGTATGGAATGGGCGGCTCCGTCAATGGCAAGGAACGTCCCCCCGGGGATTTTTTTCGCCAGATCCGCCCCGGCAGCTGCGGGGAACAGCAAATCCTCCGTACCGGCCAAAACCAGCGTGGGAACGTTAATGGATCCTGTAAAACGTGCACCATCAAAAGCAGCGATGGCATTCACCTGATTCCGGAACGAGACAGGAGACTGGGGAAAGGGATAGGAGAGGGCAAACTCAACAGCACCTTTCACCGTGCCCTCGTCCTCGAAAAAGGCGGGGGAAAAAATCCAGTA
>JAAYJB010000460.1 GCA_012523155.1 Synergistaceae bacterium
CTCTCTCCAGGTATCTCGAGAAATCCTCGGATCCCATTGCGGGGAAATCGATCGTCTTCACCCGGTCCTCTCCGACGAGCTTCCGGGCGCTCCCGCGCGCAAGGGCCGTCATTGCCGGGGAATTGATGAGGGGAGGCACGCCATACTGGTAATCCAGTTCAGCTTCACATTTGTACGAAGAGGCAACTCCCCGAACAACGTCAAGAATACGCCTTTCTATTGAACTTCTCGTCTCCATGTTCTGGCACCTGACAGAACCGGCAAATTCCACTGTTTCAGGAATTATATTCTTCGCCGTTCCTCCGTGAATCTCGCAGACGGAAATCACGACATTGTCTATGGCGTCGATCTGCCTGGTGATGATGCTCTGGATAGCCATCACTGAATTTGAGGCGGCCAGGACAGGATCACAGCCTGAACGGTGCGGATAAGCCCCGTGCCCACTCTTTCCCCTTATCTTCACCGTGAAAAAGTCCGATGATGCCATGGAAGGCCCTTCCCTGAAGGCAATCTCCCCCACCATGTAGGACGAGTGCCCATGCAGACCAAAGACATGATCGACCTTCGGGTTCTCCAAAGCTCCCTGTTCGATCATATAGAGCGAACCGCCGAGGGTCTCCTCGGCGGGCTGGAAGAGAAGTTTAACGTCCCCCGAAAATCGGTCCTTCATAGAAACAAGCATTTTTGCCGCGCCCAGAAGCATAGCCGTATGGCAGTCGTGACCGCACGCGTGCATGATGCCCGGAACTTTTGAACGATCCGGAACATCGGCCGTCTCCTGTATCGGAAGTGCATCCATATCCGCGCGAAGGGCCGTCACAATACCCTGTCCGACTTTTCCCCCCCGGATAATTCCGATAATTCCCACTTCCCCGCCCAGGGGAACGATCTCCGCTCCCATTTCCCGCAGCTCTGATTCCACGAGCGCTGTCGTGGCGAACTCCTGCATGCCCAGTTCGGGATTTGCGTGAATCCGTTGTTTAATCCCAGACATATAATCCTTCAGGTCAATCGATTGTTGAAGAACTTTGGAGATCACAGAGCTTCCTCCTTATCATATTAAGATTGCGCATAAAAAAAGCGCTGCCTGAAACATTCGGAATCATTGGAAAAGCCGTCCCCGGGTTTATTCATCCCGGGGACGGCTCTGAATTTCCAGAAGACTCTACTTCTGAAGGGAAAGACTGCCGAGATAGTTCAGCCGCCCGTCGGAAAGATCCTCAAGACCGACGAGGTCCTTACGTGCACCATAGAGTTCGCTTGGAACCGAAAGGGGAACCATAGGGCGGAGCGCTTCCAGGCGATCCCAGATGCCCTGGAAGAGAAGCGTCCGTTCGGCTGCATCCACGGTCCTGTTCACAGTATCGATACCCTTGTCAACTTCGGGATCGCTGAATACCGTCCAGTTGGTCGCACCGATGCTTCCGGAATGGAAGAGCGAAAGCCAGAACTGCCCCGCATCCCTGTTGGTCTGCATTCCCCAGGTGCTGATAATGAGGTCCTGTTCATTGGTTTTCACCTTGCCGTCAAATACACCTGATTCGAAAACCTGGATATCCACTTTAATCCCGACGTTGGCAAGCATGGACTGAATGACGGTTGCCCCGTTGACCCGGTCCTGGAAGTTGCTGATCCAGAGGCTCAGGGATATCCCATCGGGATATCCCGCCTCGGCCAGGAGAGCCTTTGCCTTTTCGGGGTCAAATGCATGTTCTTTGACGTTCTGCGGGGTGAACGTGCTGGCAGGGACCAGCGGTCCGGCCGGCTGAGCGGAATTCCCCTGGTAAACCACGGCATCGTACGCCGCCTTGTTGATCGCAAAGTCTATAGCCTGGCGAACACGCGGATCACTGAGCGGCTTCTTCTGCGTATTCATGCCAAGGTAGATAAGGCCTAGCCCGGGTGCCTTGACCACCTTCACCTTTGAGGATCCGTTCAGACGTTCGAAATCACTGGGAGGCACAGCGTAAATCATGTCAACCTTGCCCGTCTCAAGGGCGATGACGCGGCTGCTGTCGTCGGGAAGAACCAGGATATTGAAGTTCTTGAAGTTCGGGGGAGTCCCATGATAATCCTCGAACGCGGTCAGCTCTATGCGCTCTCCCTTCGTCCAGGCCTTGAACTTGAAAGGACCTGTTCCCACAGGGTTCCTGAAATACTCCTCGCCCGCTTCCTCCACTGCCTTCTTATTGTAGATGCTGGCGTAGGGATGCTTCATGGAATCGAGCCATCCACCTACAGGACCGCGTGTTTTCACGATCACCGTATACTTGTCGATGATCTGGAAACCTTCAGTATTGATATATTTGCCCCTGGACCCAGCATGAACCGATGCGGGAGAGGCAGCCCGCTTAAGGGAGAACACTACGTCCTCGGCTGTAAATTCCTCTCCGTTGTGAAACTTTACGCCTTTTTTCAGGTAGAACTTGTACGTCTCCGGATCCAGTATTTCCCACCGTTCCGCCAGAACCGGAACAAGCTGCTTTGTCTTCCCGTCAACCGTCACCAGGGGTTCATTTATGTGCTTTGAAACGGCGAAAGACATCGTATCAACAGCCTGCTGAGGATCAAGAGTCTTGGCATCCCCCGGGAGCCCCAGGGTAAAAGTCTCCATTCCTGCCGCAAAAGCACCCGTCGCGACTGCCACGAGAAGAGCCGCACCAAAAATCAACCGCAAAATTCCCTTTTTGTTCACCTTAATTCACCTCTTTATACAAGATATGTTGCCTGAAACAGTAAAACGCTCTTTTTCTACTACGGGAACAGGCGAAAGCACGCCTTTTCCGGCGCCCGCTCAATCTTCGCCAAGCGCATCGAGGGCTGCTGCGGCAAGAACTTCCATGCCGATCGGCACCGCCTCATCGTCCACGTAAAAATTGATGGAGTGCGTCGGGCAGTGAGGCCCCCCTTTAGTCCTCACTCCCAGACGGAAGAGAACTCCAGGCACCTTCTCCAGGAAGTATGCGTAGTCCTCTCCCCCCATCGCGGGAGAGGGCAGGTCAACGACGCGTTCCACCGAGTCGATTTTTTCGCACACCTTCCTGATGCGGTTCACCCATTTTTTGTCGACGCTTGTCGGGATCATCTCGGGTGTAATCTCCACCGATACGTTCGCCCGGAGCCCCTTCCCCACGCTCTCGGCGATTTCCCTGACCCTCCTGTGAAAGAGCTCCTGCGTAGTTTTCCGCAGGTAGCGTATGCACCCTTCAAGATGAACCGGGCCTCCGATATAGGAGTTCGAAATTCCACCTTCTATCCTCCCGAAGGTCACAAAAGCGCAGTCCGTAGGGGCGAGTTCCCTTGAGCCGAGGCTCTGGAGAGCAGTCACTATGCTTGACGCTGCGAGGATGGTATCCACACCATAGTGAGGATACCCCCCATGGGCCTGTTTCCCCTCTACGGTGACCTTGAGCAGGTCGACCCCTGCGGTCATGAAATCGTCCCGCACCCCGATTTCTCCCACGTAGATATCGGGAAGGGCATGAAGAGCCATGACTCCGTCAACGCGTGGATTCTCCATCACACCGGCCTCCATGAACTCCATTCCTCCTCCGAGTTCCTCTTCCGCATGCTGGAAAAAAAATTTGACGCACCCGGCGAACGTGTGGCGGAACTCCGAAAGCAGCCATGCCGTCCCCA
>JAAYJB010000461.1 GCA_012523155.1 Synergistaceae bacterium
AACTTCAAGGAGGGTGTTGCAATTGGAGAATGCAGTGAACAGCTTTGACATGTGGATTGCCTGCAGCATCATGGTAATCGCCGTGGTCGCCCAATCTGCCGTTTTCTTCAGGGCGGGGCTCAAAAGGGCGAGGGAACTGAATATTCCCAGGGAGAAACTGATCCATGGATGCCGCTCGGCGGCAATTACGGCCATAGGGCCAACCCTTTCGTCCTGCATCGTTCTTCTGGCCCTTGTCGCTGTTATCGGAGCACCGTCGGCCTGGATGCGCCTGAACGACATCGGGGCTGCCAGAACAGAGATCGCCGTGGCCACCATGGTGGAATCGGTCATCCCGGCGGGGTCAAACCCAACGGTGAAGCTTGCATATACCCAGTGGGCAATGGGGCTGAACAACATGGGATGGATGCTGGTAGCCCTCCTGCTTACCCCGTCCATGGGAACCATGCTCAACAAGATGAACAGCAACTTCAATCCGAAGGCGGTCAAGATGGTGATGCACGGGGCAGCCCTCGGACTTTTCGCCAACCTGCTTGCCGGCGGGACCCTCGGAAAAGCCATGCCTAGCTGGTTCGCCGCAGGAGCGGCCGTTTTCGGCATCGTGTTCATTCTTAAATTTTTCGGCAAAAATCAGAGACTTCTCGAGCTTTCTCTCGGCATTGCCATGGTCATCGGCATGACCGTCGGCGCGGCCTATTATTATATGACCCTCTAATCCGGGGAGAAGGAGTCAAATACTATGAACAGCGATTTCAACTCAAAAATTATCCGTCTCGGTACGATCACAGTCAGCGCGGCAATAGCGGCGAACTTCGTTCCGGCACTCTGGCTCTGGGTCCGTTACGGGGCAATACCGACCCTTGGTGAGATCATGACTATGTGGGGCATGGTCACCGCCGCATTCGGAATGAGCTGGCTTGTTCAGAATCTGTCTTACTATGGCGGTCTCGGATCAGTGGGGACATATGTTTCCTGGGTCGCCGGCACTGCTGCAGACATACGGATGCCGGGAATTACCATGGCCCATAAGGTCACCGGAACCGAGGCAAATACTCCGGAAGGCGACGCCATAGGGGCAATGGCAGTGTCAACAACAGTGTTCGTAAGCGTAACGCTTATCTCCATCTTCAGCATTATCGGAGGAACGATCCTTCCCCTGCTCCCGGAGACGGTAAAGACGGCGTTCAAATACATCCAGCCGGCACTGTTCGCCTCAGTGTACGCAAGCATGTTCCCCAAGGACCTGTTTGCCGCCGTCCTCACACTTGCAGGCTCATACGCTGCACTCGTATACCTCCCGACGATCGGTTTCCCGAAAGCATTCCTGATGCTCGCCACTGTGGCCCTGGGAATGGCTGCCGGGTACATCAGTTTCCGTCTGCAGAACAGAACTGCCGCATAAGACCGGCAGAACGAAGGAGGACAAAATGTTCGACATAAAAATTATCAACGGCACAGTTTTCGACGGCCTCGGAGGAAAGGGCGTCCGGGCGGACGTAGGGATTTCCGGCGAAATGATCACCGCCATTGGCGACCTATCAGCCGCTGAAGCTGGAACCGTAATCAACGCGGAGGGCAAGGCAGTCGCCCCCGGTTTTATCGACATGCACACCCATTCCGACGTGTCCGTGATCTATGACCGGAAGGTCAGCAGCAAAATTCACGACGGAGTGACCACTGAAATCGTAGGCAACTGCGGAATCGGTGTTGCTCCTGTGAACGAAGACAAAAAGGATCTCCTCATCGCTTATCTCGGTACCAGGCTTGTGGGAAGCATTCCTGTGAAGCTCGAACTCCCGTGGAACACCATGGATGAATACCTCGGACATATTGAAAAGAATCCGCCCGCAGCAAATATCGTTCCCCTGCTTGCCCATGGCCCGATCCGCATCAACGAGATGGGCTTCTCAAAGGAGCACCCCACTGCAGAACAGATAGAGAATATGCAGCGGGAGATCGCCAAAGGTATGGAAGCAGGATGCGTCGGATTATCCAGCGGGCTCGTCTACATGCCCGGGGAATACAGCACTGCGGAGGAGCTCGCCGAACTGTGCAGGGCAGTGGCGCCTTACAGGGGCTTTTATGTGACCCACATCCGCACCGAGAGCAGCGGCGTCTTTGAAGCCATCGACGAGGCCATCGAAATAGCCTCCGGGGGTGGAGTTCCGCTTCACGTTTCACACCTCAAGCTCGCCGGAGTGGATGTTTCCGGCAACGCCGACAAACTGCTCGCCGTTGTGGACAACGCTCGTGCCGGCGGGCTGGATATGACATTCGACGTCTATCCCTATGACACCGGATGCACGTCGCTGGGGGCCTGCATTTCTCCCTGGGCCTTCGAAGGCGGCGTAGAAAAGATGGTCGAGCGCCTCAAAGACCAGAAAGTTCGTGACCGCATAAAGAACGACATTCTCAACGGCATCGAGGGATGGCAGAATTTTGCCCATGCTTCGGGCGGGTGGCAGAATATCACCATCGCCACGGTCTTCAAAAAAGAGGGGGAGAAATTCCTCGGCAAAACCATAGAAGAAGCGGCGGCAATGGAAAACAAGGACCCCTTCACGTTCATATTCGACTTTCTTGTCGAACAGCAGAGCCGCGTACAGATCCTCGTGAAGATGATGAAGGAAGAGGACATAGAAAAAATCATCAGCCACCCCATGTCCATGATCGGCTCGGACGGAATGAGCCTTTCCACGGAAGGGATCATGAGTTCCGGAAAGCCCCACCCCCGTGCTTTCGGAACCCGTGCCCGGGTCCTTGCCCGCTACGTCCGGGAGAAAAAGCTGCTCTCCGTGGAGGAGGCCGTCAAAAAGATGACGTCCATGCCGGCTTCCCGCCTGCGCCTCGACCGCCGGGGGATCCTCAGGGAGGGATATTTTGCCGATGTCGTCATCTTTGATCCCGCCACAGTTGAAGATACAGCGACCTACCAGGATCCGAAGCAGTATTCAAAAGGATTCGAAACGGTCATCGTCAACGGAAAAACGGCTCTTCAGAACGGTATGGAGACAGGCGTTTTCAGCGGCAGGGTCCTGAGAGCCAAACGGTAGCCTGAAAAAAAGAATTACGTGTAAAAATACAGGAGTCTTCACCCTGAATGCACTTCTGCAACAGGATGGAGACTCCTGTTTCTTCATTCCGTTCCTGCCGTTCCGTTCCTGAGCTGGTCTTTTCTAAAGCGTTTCTGTAAAATGATCCGGACAGACCAGGCAAAATCGGGAGAACTGCACCATCACACTCTACACCTATTCTTTTTCTTCCGGCCGGTCTTTTCAGGGAGGTCCGCAGTGAAAATCGGTTTTGTCGTTCCAAGACAAGTCTATTATGAAAAGGCAAAAGCGGTCATGGAGGAAGATTATCCCCAGCACAAGGCAGAGTATCTCCTCTATGACAACTACACTGACTCCCCTGATCTCCTCAGGGACCGCCAGAAAACCTTCGACGCGGTTATTTTCGGCGGCGTTGCCCCGATGCAGTACACGGGGGAACGTCTGCCCCAGGAAACTATCTGGAGCGCCATCCCGAAATCCAGCAGCGCACTGCTCCGCGCCCTGATGGAGGCCGAACAGAGAGGCTGGAACCTTGCACGGATAAGCTTCGACTCGTACAGCCGGGACTTTCTCCGGGAAGTCTACGAAGAGATAGGCTGCAAAACGGATGCCGATTTCGAACATTTCTCCACGGGCATCCTTTCTCACGAGGCGAGCCGCAATGAAAGCGGCCTTGAATTTCATACCAGGATCTTCACAGAAGGAAAAATTGACGGATGCATAACCGTCCTGTACTGGGTTCATAAAAAGCTGTCGGAGATGAGGATACCGTGCATTCTCGCCTACCCCCCGAAGAACAGTATCCGCCAGCAGGTGGAATTTGTCATGCAGCTGCACGCGGCCAGGAATTCCCTTCCGGAAAATATAGCCGTCTGCCTGATAAGCATCGATTTTCCCGCCGAATACTCCGTGGCCCTTCAGAGCGATTACCAGTTCATGGTGGAGCGGACGAACATCCTGAAGCAGGTCTACCGGTTCTCCGAACAGCTCAAGGGTACGGTAGTGGAGCTCTCCCCCAGGGAGTTCATGATCCTCTCCACAAGAGAGGTCATCGAAATCGCCACTGAAAAGTACCAGACCTGGGAGATCATCGACTGGATGCACAACAACAGCCTCCAGGCCATGTCAATCGGTGTCGGGTGCGGAAGCACCGTGGCAGATGCAAGGAAAAATGCCGGCAAGGCAATGATGAAATCACTGAAATTCAAAAAGAACTCAGCTCATGTCCTCGCGGATTCCGAAAAAATCACAGGCCCCTTTTTCGGAAAAAAAGAGAGCGCGGCTGTCAGAAATTTCCCCGTGGATCCCAATGTGGACGAAAAGCTGCTGAAGATTGCCGACAGGTCGCATTTAAGCGTCAACACCGTCCAGAAAATCTATTACTTCGTCAAGTGCCTCCAGCATGGACAATTCCTGCCCAAAGAGCTGTCAGAATTCCTGAACCTGAGCCGGAGAAGCACTGACCGGATCCTGGAAAAGCTTGAAGAAAGCGGGTATGCTTTTGTTGCCGGGCGGCGCATGAATAAATCGAGCGGCCGCCCCGCGAGGATCATGCAGATCCTTTTTGATGGTCCATACCCCACTGAAGATACGGAGAAAAACGAGGAGTGTTGAAAATGTGGAAAGGGAAACTGCACCACCAGTATCTGGCCACGGGACAGCAGGGGTACGCGTCTGCCGCGCCGGTCGTCTACCCTGAAGGAATAGAGGTGATCGACTGCGCCCTGGGGACAAACCCACTGGGAACACCTCCCGCAGTGCGCCGCTTCCTTGACGGCCTGAAGGACGTTCCCGTCTGCGGCTATCCCCGGCCGGAACCTGAAAATCTCAAAGGGGCCATAGCGTCAAAATACAGGTCGTGGCGCATCCTGCCGGAACAGATCCTCGTCAGCGGAGGATCCATGGGCGTGCTTGTCACCCTCTCCCGCCTCATGCTCGCTCCGGGGACGTCCTTCACGGGTGTCTCCCCCCAGTTCACCGATGCGGTCCTCCAGGCCCTCTACACAGGGGCGTCCTACCAGCCTCTGCGCCTC
>JAAYJB010000079.1 GCA_012523155.1 Synergistaceae bacterium
AAAGTGAGGCCAGGGCAATCATGGATGTGATATAGGGAATTGGAAATGAAAGGACCCCGGCGATAAGAGGCAGGCTCCATAGAGAAATCAGTGAAGCCAGGGACACATAGCCCTTTGCCTTCAGGAGAACGAACCAGATGATTCCTCCAAGGGGTGCGAGAAGGAAGGAAAGAGGCGGAAAAAGAAAAAACACGACTCCGAAGGTCGATGAGACACCCTTTCCTCCCCGAAATCCCAGCCATACGGGGAAGTTGTGTCCGCACACGCCGGCAAAGCCCGTACAGGCGATCGTCCATGGATCAGTTACTCCTGCCGCCCTTGCGGCAAGTATGCCTACCGCTCCCTTAAGCATATCGATGACGGAAACGAGAACAGCCCATTTCTTCCCCATCAGCCTGCCAACGTTGGTTGCCCCCACGTTTCCGGAACCGAATGCCCGTATATCCACTCCTTTTACCAGCCGTGCGGCAAGAAAGCCTGTGGGAAAAGACCCTGCAAGATACCCAAGGGCGATCCAAAAAAAGGTCATCTTTTTCTCCTTCCTTTTTTTTCAATGAATGCATCCACCACGAGAACACCTTTTTTGTTGACGAAAATAGGATTGATGTCGAGGCGGGCAATGTCATTTTCGCAAAAGGCAAGCCGGGAAAAAGCGGCAATTGCCGAAGCAAATCCCTCAACATCAAGACGCTCCCTCCTCCACCCTTCGAGAAGCAGCGGATAGCCCCTTGATTCCCGTATCATCTCCATGGCCACCTCTTCGCTGAAGGGAGCGACCCGGATAACGCCTTCCGGGAGAATTTCCGTGTACACTCCGCTGATCCCCATTTCCACTACAGGTCCGAAGCGTTCATCCCTCCTGAACTGAAGCCTCCACTCCGTTCCGCTTCGAATCATTTCCTGTACAAGGACACCCCGTATCCTGGCCTTCGGGTTTGCAAGACGGGCCTTTTCAAGGGTTCTGCCGTAGGCATTCCTCAGTTCCTCACGGTCCTGCAGATTCAGAGCCACTACCCTTGCTTCATCTTTATGGCGGATGCTGGGAGACATGACCTTGAGCGCTACAGGGAAACCTATCGACTCTGCTGCTTCGGAGGCCTCTGAAAGGGAACGGCAGAGCCTTTCCTTCGCTATGGGGATCCCGAAACTTCCGAGAAGAATTTTCACGTCATATTCAGTAGGACGGGGATGTATGGGACACGGAGCAGAATAAGGCCCAATGAAGCCTTCTTTCTCTTCCCCATGTTTTCTTTGAAGCGCAAGTTCAAGCGCCTCCATGCATCTCCGTATTCCTGGTATGAAAGTAATGCCTTTTGATGCAGCCCTTCTCTCCATATCATTCGCCCCTCCCGCAAGCGCTGCGATGAAAGGGTGTCCTTTTTTCGTCACACTGCGGATTTTCCGGTCAAAGTAGGAACTTTCAAGAGGGGCGGAAAGAGCGTGGACCACGATACAGGATCCGTCATCCTGTTCGGCAGTCCTCAATCCCGATATTTCAGCCTCCCTGGCAAGCATTCTTTTCATTTCAGCCGTGCCGCCCGAAAGAACCACAGAATCAGCTTTTTTTCCCCGCAGGGAGTAAAAGGCAGCAGCTCCATCGATGACCTGGAATGGCTCAGAAAACGATGTAATACCGTATTGTTTCAGGGCAGCATCCTCGACCCGGTCTCTTCCCCTGTAGGACATCAC
>JAAYJB010000462.1 GCA_012523155.1 Synergistaceae bacterium
AAGGACGGCGCCTATGCCAAAGTCAAGGAGGAGCTGGACGCTCTTCTGAAACGGAGGCACCCGGAGCAGCGGGCGGCCGATTCGGCCATGCAGACCTTCTACAAGCAGCTCCCGGAAGCCCAGAAGCGGGTGGATGCCATCATAGCGGACCACGCAAAGCGGAAGAAGGACCTCGGTCTTCAGCCGGTGCTGAACGAAGCGAAGCTGGCGAAGGAAAAACAGTTCGACACCCTCAAGCCCAGAAGCCAGTGGTGAGAGCCGGGGGAAGGAGGCTGGAACCATGTTCGGATGGATCAGGGAGATGAGATTTCTCTTTTTTGCGGCTGCCGCGGCCGTCATGCTCTGCGCCGCCGTTCTTCCCGCCCCTGCGCAGGAACAGGAACGGTCCCTGGAGACCATCATGGACTACTACGACTCTCTCGTGAAGCAGGGAATGGACGGGGCGGAAAACCTCCTCAGGTCCGTGAAGAGGGAGAAGTCCGAGACCGAGGCTGTCTGGAGCGACCTGAACGAGCGGTTCATTTCCGTCTTTTCCAGAATCGGCCATTTCGAGTTCGACAGCCTTCTGAAAAAAGAGAAGAGCGATTCGGCGGCGAAAAAAGCCTCCGAGTGGTCCCACAGCATGATCCTTCTCATCCATGATCTCCAGGCTGTCGGTGAAGTGGTGGTCTGGCAGAGGCAGGTCAACCGGGACATTTTCCAGATTGAATTTGACGTGGAACAAGCCCCGGCACGGCTTGCCGGCTACACCGAACGAATGAAGGACTACGGCCCGAGGCTGGCAGCCATCGCCGGAGAGCTCAGGGCGGGAAGGCTCTCCTCGGCGGAAATCCAAAAGTGCCTGAACGAGGTGCAGTCCATAAGGGTTACGGCGGAGAACGTTTCTGGGAGCATCGGGCGCACCCTGGAATATCTCGGGGAGGGAACCGGCCTGGGGAAGGACATGGACCGGCGTATCGCCAAAATCCTGGAGGACTGGACCCAGATGAAGGACCGCCACCCCGGCGTGGCGCCTGAACTCAGCGATTCTCCCGCGCGCTGGGTTCCCCTGGCGAAGAAGCACTGGGAGAACCTCGGGAAGGCCAGGGAGGCGTTCGACAAGGCATACGGCCCCTTCCTGGAAGGAAAAGTCTTCAAGGATATTCCCGTGTTCAGGGACTACGAATACAAGGACCTTTCCAGGCCTGCCGTCAGCCTCGAGGTTGAACTGAAAACAGCCCTTGCGGCGGCTGTGCAGAAGGAAAAGAGCGAGGCGGAGATCCGCCGGGCGATCGAACGGGACGAAGAGCTTACCCGGAAGGAGATGGACCGGCTCCGGGAACTGCGCGGTTCGGTCTCTCCGGAGAAGCGGCGAGCGCTCCAGCTCGAGGATGCCAGGGCGGCAGGAGGAGTCGCCAGGCTTCGGGAACTCCAGATCGTCATGGCAAGGCACCCCGAAGGATCGGCGGAATACCGGAAGGCTTCGGAGGAGGCCCGGCTGATCCGGGAGGAGAAACACCCGGAGCAGCTTGCCGTGAAGAAGAAGCTGCGGGATTTCGAAGAACTGGAGCGGAAAGTGGCCGAGGAGATACGAAGGATCCATGAAGAGCACGAAAAAAGGCGGAAAAGCCTCGGCATGGTTCCGGGGCTGAGCAGATAGGACAGGTGTTCCGTTTTCAAGAAGGAGGGGGATCATGAGCATATTCGCGCGGGTTTCGGATATCTTCAAGGCGAACGTCAACGAAATGCTGGACAGGATGGAAGATCCTGAAAAGATGGT
>JAAYJB010000080.1 GCA_012523155.1 Synergistaceae bacterium
ATCTATGTCACGGAGCTCCTTGGGCTGCACACCATCAACCCTGTAAGCGGTGAGTTTTCCATTGGAATAAAAGGGGCCCGGATATCAGGTGGTGCAACTGGAGGTGCGGTATCTGGAATGACTATAGCAGGAAACATGAAAGACTTTATGATGAATATCGACCTTATAGGCAATGATTTCAAGTATTACGGAAGCACCGGAGCGTGCTCCCTCGTGGTTCGGGATGTTGCGGCGGCGGGTTCTTAGTCTCCTGGCAGTCATCCTGGCAGCGGTTGCCCTGGCACTTCCCGCGCAGGGGGCCGATGTGCTGAGGCTCTATTCCGGTCAGTCTCCTCTTGGCGATGTTCCCGCAGAAAAAAGGGGCAACAATGTATTCGTCTCAGCCGGAGAAATAGTAAAACTTCTCGGAATGCAGGCATCCTCCAAAAACGACACGCTCGTCGTCTCTTCGGGGAAAGAAAAGCTGCAGCTTGTAGCTGATGCTGCGGCAGCGTGGCTTGGTGTAGAGCTTGTACCTCTTGCGGCCTCTACCGTGCAGGTAAAAGGTGAATGGCTAGTGGAGATGCGATCTGCTCTCAAGCTTTTCAATGCTCTCCTTCAACGCTCCGGGAAAAACGGGTCTCTGAGGTGGGGTCCAGGCGGAGTGCTGCCTCTTCCGGCTCCTCCTCCCTCTTCACCTGCTCCCTCTCCGACCCCTTTGCCTGCGGTTGTTCCGGATCCTCCCAAGCCGGTTTCAACGGTACCCGAAGGGCCGATCATCAATGGTCTCAGGTGGGGGATAGACGACGGAAAAATCCGGGCGGTCATCGATTTCGAAGGCCCCGGAAAACCGGAAGTCAGGCAGGAGGCGGGAGCTGTCAAAACAACGTTCTTTCTCGGGAAAGGCGGTTCTCCCGACATCTCTTCACCATATGGCGAGGTAAAGGTATCATCCATCAATTACGGAAACAGGATTGCCCTCGAGTTCGCTTCGAGCCTTCCGCTCAAGGAGATCATACCCCTTGAATCTCCAAACCGTCTCGTTATCGATTTTTCCCGCAGCAGTTCTTCCGCGGCCCTGAAAGAAACAAAATTGCCAAAGCCTGCGGCTGTGCCGACAACACCGGCCCCGCCATCCCCCCGTACACGAAAGGGCGCAAAAATCGTTGTTATCGATGCCGGTCATGGAGGCAAGGACCCCGGTGCGGTATCGAACGGAATCCGGGAAAAAGACGTAAACCTGGCAATCTCTCTCCTCATCGCGAAAAAACTAAAGAAAGCTGGGTATGATGCCAGGCTTACCAGGGACAGGGACGTTTATCTGACGCTGCAGAAACGCACAGAACTGGCGAACAATTGGAATGCGGATGTTTTCATGAGCATTCACGCAAACGCCCTTCCACCCGGAAGGCATGCGACAGGCATGGAGATCTATCTTATGGCCCTTCCCACCGACAAGGATGCCATGCAGCTCGCCCTCATCGAGAACAGGGAAATTGCGGGAGGAAATGGTGACACGGCGAAGGCTGCGGACAAGAAGACCAAAATGCTTTTAAACATTCTCGGGAACATGCAGCAGAATGCAAAAATCAATGAAAGCACGGGATTTGCGGAATACCTTTTCAAATACGGAAAGGCCGGAGGAATTAAAATGAGGCGTGTGGCCCAGGCCCCGTTCTTTGTCCTCAGGGGAGCTGCCATGCCTGCAGTTCTTATTGAGACAGGATTTCTGACGGAAAAATCCGAGGCCCGCCTTCTCAACGATAAAAAATACCAGGATAAGATCGCGGAATCCATGACCAGGGGAATCGTCGATTACCTGAAAAACATTTGATCAGCTGAAGAAACCTGACCGAGGGAGGAGATTGCGGCATGGCCCGTAATTATGGCGATTACGATGACGAATTTGAAATGAGAAGAAGGGAGCCCGAAGAACAGGAATACCCGCTTCGTGACGAGCGGCGCGTGAGCCGGCGCAGAAGAATTGGCGAGGAGGAAACGAAAAAGGCTCCGCTCATCATTCGGCTCATTGCCTGGGCTGCGGTTATCGTATTCTGTTTCGTGGCAGGGTACGTAGGTACTTCCATGGCACTCCGGTTCCTCGACAGAAAAGACATTCTCGAGAGGAAAGATGTGGTTTCCGGCAGGGAAGAAGCCGGTGAACTCCTTGCAAGAGAAGACGGAAAAATCGAACTTAATGCCCGAAAAGTCACCTTTTCCGTATACTATCCTCGCGGAGGCGGTCTTGTCTCTGAAAACGACGATTTTATATCAGGGATCATGGAGGATGACATCCAGCAGGCGATCAACAAGATCTTCTCCTTGATACCCGGGAAATTTCCCGCTGACGTACAGCTGATCAATATCTTCAGGACAGGGGACACAGTGTTCCTGAATTTTAATTCCGCTTTTGTTTCAGGGCTCGCGAAACTGGGAGAGAATGAAAGCGCCCTTTTCATAACCGCCGTTGTCAGGACAATAAAAGAGAACTTCACCCCTATCACCAAGGTCCGCTTTCTTGTGAACGGCAAGGTGACACGACAAGGATCCCCTGTGGACCTCACGGTTCCCTGGCAGCTTCCGCAGGGGTAGGACGGAATGAACCCGAGAATTGACGGAAGGGCAGCGGATGAAATCCGTGAGGTCACCTTTCAGAGAAACTTTACGAGGTACGCTGAAGGGTCCGTTCTTGTATCCTTCGGAGAGACCAGAGTCCTGTGCACTGCCACCGTGGACGAAAAGGTGCCTCCGTTCCTCAGGGGGACGGGCAGGGGATGGGTAACTGCCGAGTACGCCATGCTCCCACGATCGACGCAGACCCGGGTCTTACGTTCCACCTCCCGGGGAGGGCAGGACGGCCGCAGCACAGAAATACAGCGCCTCGTGGGAAGATCCCTTCGTGCGTGCGTAGACATGGAAGCAATGGGAGAACGGACGATCATCATCGACTGCGATGTGCTTCAGGCTGACGGCGGAACACGTACCGCAGCAGTTTCGGGAGGGTTTGTCGCCCTTGTGGACAGTCTCCGCTCACTTCGTGAGAAATCGGTATTCCGGTTCCTTCCACTGAAATTTCTTCTTTCCGCCATAAGTGCCGGAAAGATAAACAGTCATGCACTTCTTGACCTCTGCTACCAAGAGGACAGCAGTGCAGAAGTGGACATGAACTTCGTCATGAACCACAGGGGAGAATATATCGAGATACAGGGGACAGGAGAGGGCGGTGTCTTTTCGGCCGGAGACCTCTCGGAACTCCTGGTTCTCGGCGGGAAAGGCACACAGGAAGTGATCGAAAAGCAAAAGGAGGCCCTCAGCCTTGACGAGAGCGAACTCTCTTTTTCCTGAAGGCCTTCTCTTCGCAAGCGGGAACAGAAACAAATATACGGAAGTCGTGGAC
>JAAYJB010000081.1 GCA_012523155.1 Synergistaceae bacterium
AGGCTCCTTTCAGGAAAGTACAAGAGAAGCTCTCTTTTCAGCCCTTTCCTTTCGGAAGTGAAAGTGGTTGACGAGTTTACGGTGCAGTTTATTCTTTCCATGTCCTTCGGCCCGTTTCTTCATACAATGTGCCACACTGCGGGCGTGATCATTGATCCGGCAAGGATAGACGCCAATGCGGACATCAAGAATAATCCTTCCGGAACCGGTCCCTTTGCGTTCAAGAGCTGGCAGAAAGGCGACAGGATCACCCTCGCCGCTTTCGACAAATACAGGGAAGGACGCCCGAAGATCGACACGGCGGTCTTCATGACCATTCCCGATGACAACGCACGGACCATGATGCTGGAGACGGGAGAGATCGATATCGCCGAGCGCATCTCCTCCTTCGAGGTGGAGCGCCTTCGGGAGAACAAGGATATTGACCTGACCATCCAGCCGGGCATGAGGGTCATGTATTTCGCCATGAACGCCCTCGACCCGATTCTTAAGGAAGTAAAAGTCAGGCAGGCAATAAATTACGCTGTGGACCGGGATGCGATCTGCAAGAACATCCTGAAGGGATTCGCACGCCCCATCGACTCACCCATGGCATTTGCCGTTAACGGCTATGCCCCGGTTAAAGGCTACGAGTACAAACCTGAAAAGGCGAAATCACTCCTTGAGGAAGCCGGCTGGAAGGATTCTGACGGCGACAAGGTTCTCGAGAAGGATGGAAAGAAGCTTGAACTCAGGCTCTGGTCTCCCAACGGACGATATCCCATGGATCTGAAAACAGCAGAAGCTGTCCAGGCATACCTGAAGGCTGTGGGGATCGATGCAAAACTCTCCACCATGGACTGGGCTGCCTATCTTGCCGCAACGTCCAGAAAACCTGAAGAAAACCAGTCACAGATTTTCCTCATGGGATGGTCACCGTCCACGGGAGATTCCGACTGGGTTCTCCGCCCCCTTTTCCACACGAACCAGTGGGTTCCCGGCGGCGGCAACAGGTCCTTCTACTCGAACCCCGAGGTCGACAAGTACGTTGATTTCGGAATGACGGAGAATGACCCGGCGAAACGGAAAGAGGCCTACAGGAAGGCCCAGGAGCTTATTGTGGAAGATGCCGGCTGGCTCACCATGTTTGTTCTTGACAACGTAAACGGCAGGCGCAAGAATGTGAAGGGACTCGTTGAGTCTCCCCTCGAGCTTATTTTCCTCAAGGGTGTGACCAAGGAATAAACTGTTCAAAAGACGCACAATGGAATTTACAGGAAACGGGGCGGATCTCCCGCCCCGTTTTTTATAACGGAAGGAGAGCATGTCCTTTATGAAACAGCGTATTGCGGAAAAAGCGGATGAAATACGGCAGGAGCTTCTAAGGCTGAGTCACGATATTCACGGGTGTCCCGAAACATCCTTCGAGGAAGTTCACGCCGCCGCGTGGCAGAAAGACATGCTCGAACGGCACGGGTTCACCGTGGAAATGCCCTTCTGCGGCATGGAAACTTCATTTCGGGCGGTGAGGAAAGGCAGAGCTTCCGGCCCGGTAATTGCCTTCCTTTCGGAGTATGACGCCCTGAAGGGGCTGGGTCATGCCTGCGGGCACAATATCATCGCCGCGTCCGCCGTGGGGGCGGGAATAGCCCTGGCTTCAGTCCTTGACGATGCGGCTGGTGAAGTGCAGGTCATCGGTACTCCTGCGGAGGAAGGGGGCGGCGGCAAGATTTACCTCGTGGAACGGGGAGCTTTCAGGGGGGTGGATTTCGCCCTCATGATGCACCCCAACACAAAGAACATCATCGGCAGGGGAGGGCTTGCGGCCCAGGGAGTAAAGGTCCTCTTCACGGGCAGGGCCGCCCACTCCGCGACTCCGGACAAGGGGATCAACGCGCTCAGTTCCCTCATCGCATTTTTCAACAGTATCGACATGCTCCGGCAGACCTGGCCCAATTCCGCAAAGATCAACGGCATTATCACGAAGGGCGGCAGTGCCTCGAATATCATTCCCGACGAGGCCGAGGCAGAGTTCACGGTGAGAGCCTCCACGAAAATGGAGCTTATCGCAATGTTCGAGGA
>JAAYJB010000463.1 GCA_012523155.1 Synergistaceae bacterium
GAAGTGGTGAACAGGGCGGTCACTCGGGCCTCGGAGGGGTGCGATTCGGTCTATGTAACCATAGACATAGATGTTGTAGATCACGCTTTTGCGCCCGGCACGGGCTCCTACGTCTACGGCGGCATTACCTCCTTCCAGTTTCTCCAGTTGATGGACTACCTGAGATCTGTCCCCGCCGGGGCGCTGGATCTCGTGGAGGTGGCGCCTCCCCTCGATCCGACGGGGACCACGTCGAGGCTGGCTGCCACTGGACTCATACGGTTCCTCCTGCCGAAGATCTCGGGAAGGTGATCCTTGGTCGCTTTTCCGCCGTGACGTGTTTTCCCTTTGACAGGGAAAAGAGGAAGAGTATAATTGTTCTAATTGCATCGGGGGAGTCCTTTACGGACTGAGAGGGGGCATTGCCGCCCCGACCCCTGGAACCTGATCCGGATCATACCGGCGAAGGGAAGGTGCCGCAAAGCCCGGGACACTCCTCCGATGCATATTTGCAGAGGAGGAGTTTTTTATGCCCAACAGCAGAAATCGGGTTCTGGTCGAAGGAGCCCTTGCGGTGGCTCTGTCCGTGGTTTTTTCCGCAATTCGTCTCTGGACCATGCCCCAGGGCGGGTCCATAACCCTCGAGATGGTCCCGCTGTTCCTTTTTGCACTTCGCCGGGGAGGACGGGCGGGAATTGCCGCAGGAGCAGTTTCAGGCCTGCTCCAGCTTTTTACGGGCGGCTACGTTGTCCATCCGGCCCAGGCTGTGCTCGATTATCCCGCGGCTTTCGGCGCATTGGGGATCGCAGGCTTTTTCCCCAGGGCGTCATGGTTCGGAATGGCACTCGGCGGAGTGGTGCGGTTTGCCTGCCATGTCCTCTCGGGAGTCGTATTTTTCTCCAGCTTCGCGCCCGAGGGGGCCAACGTGTGGATCTATTCTTCCGTTTACAACGGTACATTTCTTCTGCCGACGCTGGTCATTACCGCAGTGCTCGTGAGCCTTATCCGTCCCCGGCTCGCACGGGTCGGCCAGGACAGGGAATAACCGAAAGTCCGAAAAGTTTTTTCCTCGCCCTGCCTCCTGCGGAGGAGAGGGGAAGGGCCAGGAGTTCGTCGCTCCCGACCCACCTTCCTTCGCAGGACAGGGGAGGGTCCTCCCGCTCCCCGAGAGGAACCAGGAGAGTCCGCAGACGTACCCGCCAACGGGTGAATGAGCACCGCACCGTTCCCATATCCGCTCCTCTTTCAATAAGAGTGCCGGGAATACCGAGGGAAGCTTCAGCCGGAGGGGCTTCCCACGGGAACTCCTCGAAGCCTGCCCATAAGCCTTTTTCCGGGCGTTTCCTCAGGTAGACTCTGTCTTTTCGGAGAAATATGAAAAGATGCCCGTCCGCTGACCTGCCCTGTTCCTTTCGGAACAGAACAGGGCGGAGAAGTGCCGTACCGCGAATGTGCGCGAGACACAGAAAAACGAGCGGGCACTCCGAACAGGCAGCCGTCCGCGGAAGGCACACGGTGGCTCCCAGCTCCATGACGGCCTGGTTGAAGTCGCCGGGAGCATTATCAGGGATCATGGAGGAGAAGGTGTCTCTGATCGCCCGTTCCCCTGCAGGCCTGTCCGCCGGTTCTTCCAGGTCGAGAAGGCGTGAGAACACCCTTCTTCCGTTGGCGTCGATGGCAGGTACAGGTATTCCGAAGGCGATGCTCGCAACTGCCCCCGCAGTATAGGGCCCTATTCCAGGAAGGGCGAGGAGTTTGAAATAATCACCGGGAAGGCTGTTCGACCCGCTTTTCGCAAGCTGTTTCGCTGCCTTCTGAAGGTTGCGGGCCCGTGAATAGTAGCCAAGCCCCTCCCACGCCTTGAGCAGTTCTTCCGTATCTGCCCCTGCAAGGCTTTTGACGTCGGGAAAAAGCTCCGTCCACCTCCGGTAATACTCTGCGGCCCGTGAAGTCTGGGTCTGCTGGAGCATCACTTCCGAGATCCATATTTTATAGGGATCGCCCGTTTCCCGCCAGGGGAAGGGTCTCTTTGCACTGTGGTACCACCTGAGGAGCGCCGGGGCTCCTTCATTTTTTGACCTGTTTCCTTCGTTGATCATGGATACGATCTCCCTGCTTCAGTATAAAAAGGTCTAATTCCACCTGCATAGGGTACAATAAGCCATGAGATAATGCACCCGGGAAAGGAGGAAGAATAATGCCCGTATCAGGAAAGACGGAGTATGATTTTTCCCTTTTCGGAGAGATGGACTCCTATCTCTTCCGGGAGGGAAACCATTGCCGCCTCTACGAGAAACTTGGATCTCACCCGGCGGAAAACGGA
>JAAYJB010000464.1 GCA_012523155.1 Synergistaceae bacterium
CCGAAGACCCGGGCGGGATTCTCGCAGAGAAGCTCCACCATGCGCCTCATGGAAAGCTTGCCGTCCCGCACGGCGGTGAGCATGAGGGGCAGGGTCATCTCGATGCAGGCAGGGCCGGCGGCGGCGGTGAAAATGTCCTTCATTCCCTTCTCCTTCTCCGAGACGAGGAAGGGGCCATGGTCGCTGCCGATGAAATCCACCGATCCGTCGTTGACATAATCCCAGAGCTTCTCCATGGACTCCCTGCTGCGGAGAGGCGGGTTTCCCTTCGCATAGGGGCCGTACTTGTCTATCATTTCTTCCGTGAGGAAAAGATAGTGGGGGCAGGTCTCCAGGTAGACGTCCATGCCGTCCAGCTTCGCCCGCTTCACGAGCTCCGCCGCCTCGGGGGTGGAGATGTGGGCGAAACTCACCCTGGTACCGGTTTCCTTCGCGAACATAAGGAGCTTGGCCACAGTCTCGATCTCCGTAATGGGAGGGCGGGACTTGTAGTGGTATTCGAAGCCCACCTTCCCCTCGGCGCGGAACTGCCGGATCAGACGCTGGATGATGTCGTTGTTCTCCGCGTGGATCGTCAGAATGAGCCCCGTCTTCGCAACAGCCCGGAAGCCGTCGAGCATCTCCCCGTCGTTTGCCATGGTGAGCCCGCGGAATTCCTCGTCCCGGCCTTCGGGTGCCTCGTGGAGGAACGTCTTGAAGGCCACGATCCCCTCTTTGGCCACCTTCTCCACTTCATCGGGGAACTCGGCGCCGGCGGCGCCGAAAAAGGCATAATCCACCAGTGCCTGGGGAGCGGCCACCCGGACCCTGTTCCTGAGTATTTCAGGAGAATAAGGAGGAGGAGACGAAATAGGGTGTTCCAGGAAGCAGGTCACGCCTCCCGCGGCAGCCGCCTTCGTTTCGGTGACGAAGGTTCCCCGCTCCCGGTGTCCCGGGTCCCGCACATGGACATGGGTATCCACTACCCCCGGCAGCACCGGGTTGCCTTCGGCGTCGAGCACCGTTTCCGCTTCCGGAAGATACCTGTCTTCGCAGATCGCCACCGTCTTGCCGTCCTTTACCGCCACTCCGCCTTCAAAAAACCCTCCATTGACAAAAATCTGACCGTTTCGGATCACCAGATCGGCTTTCACATTACCTACCTCCCTTGAAATGCACCTTCCGAAGAAGAACGATAAAAAAGATCCCGCCCCCGGCCGGAGGCCTGAGGAAGAGTTCCGTCCCTTGAAAAAACAATTCCGCCCCTGACCATGGTCATCCCCACCACGCCGAACAGGCGCCGTCCCTCGTACAGCCTGGCAATGCCCTTCCCCGCCGTTTTCATCCTTGAAGCCCTCACGAGAAACGGTTCGTGAAGGTTCACCGCAACGAGGTCGGCGTCTGACCCCACGGAGATGGTTCCCTTTTGCGGGTACAGGCCGAAGATACTGGCGGCGTTTGTGGAGAGAAGATCCACCATGCGCCGGAGGGAGAGCTTTCTTTCCCGAACGGCGGTGACGAAAAGGGGAAGCCGTTCCTCGAATCCCGTGGATCCCGCCGGGGCTGCAAAAATATCCTCCGCTCCCGGCTCCTTTTCGGAGAGGAGAAAGGGACCGTGGTCGCTTCCGATATAATCCACCGTGCCGTTTCTCACGTACTTCCACAGCGCTTCGCTGTCAGCCTTTTTCCTGATGGGAGGATTGAACTTGGCGAAGGGCCCGAGTGGAGCGGCGGACTCCTCGTCGCAGAAGAGGTACTGGGGGCATGTTTCCGCATATACGGGCCTTCCGCCAGCCTTTTCCCTCCGTATGAGCTCCATGGCCTCCGGGGTGGAGACGTGGCAGATGCCGAGCCGGACACCCGTCGACCGGGCAAAGGCGAGGACCTTCGCCACCGCGGAAACTTCAGCAAGAGGGGGCCTCGCCCTTCCGTGGGCGGCCAGATCCCTGCCGCCTCCTGCCCTCACATCCCGGGTGAAACTCCTGATGAGGTCGTCGTTTTCAGCATGGACCGCGCACAGTTTCCCTGTCTTCGCCACCGCTTCGAAGATTTCAAGAAGATTCCCGTCCCCTTCGGCGCAGGTTCCCTCGAATTCCCCTTCCCTTCCCGCATGGGGCCTGAAGAGAAAGGTTTTGAAGGCCGCCACGCCCCGCCCGGCCAGCCCGGCGATATGCTCCGGGCGGTTTCCTGCGGCCCCGTAGAAGCCGAAATCCACCGATGAACGCTCCGAGGCGCAGCGGCTCCTGTTTTCCAGAATATCCACGGTGTACTGGGGAGGGCTCGAAATCGGCATCTCCAGTATGGTGGTAATCCCTCCGGCGGCGGCAGCGGCCGATTCGGTGGCAAAATCTCCCCTCTCCCGCCTGCCGGGGTCCCGGACGTGGACATGGGTGTCCACACCCCCGGGAAACAGGGCGGCACCCTGGAGATCAATCTCGCTTTTTGCGGGCGGAAGAAAGGGAGTTCCGCCCATGGCCGCTATTTTGCCGTCAGAAATGGCCACTCCTCCCTCGACCAGGCCGCCGGGGGTGAAAACCATGCAGTTTCTGAGAACCACGTCAGCCCTGTTCACGGCCTTTCCCCTCTCTTTTGCGCCAGGCTGACTTTTTTCTCCATGGCCGATGCCGTTTCCAGCACCGCGTCCACTGCTTTTCTCAGGATTTCTCCCTGGGCACGGTGTTCCGGCATGGTAATGCCCACGCTGCCGTAAGAGTTTTCGGCGGCGAAGAACAGGGGAGCGGCGATACCCGTCACGCCCGGATCGACAGCTCCCGTGGAAACAACGTATCCTGCATCCTTCAGGGAGTGATATCGTTCAAGAATTTTATGGGGGTCTGTTTCCGTCTTTGAGGTAAAGGAGGGAAGATCGGCCCGGAACAGAAACTCTCGGACCTGCTCCTCGGGCATTCCAAGGAGAACGGCAAATCCCGTGGCCCCTGCGTGGAGAGGAAAATGCTGGCCTATTTCCGATGAGATTTTCAGCCGCTGGGAGGACTCTATCTTGTCCACGCATACTGCGGCAACATTGTCCGACATGGAAAGAATGGCCGTTTCCCCCGTTTTTGACGCAAGCTCCTCCAGAAGAGGACGGACGGACTGACAGGAGGACAGCCCCTGGTCGGCAATGCGCCCGAGGGTGAAGACTTTGATGCCGAGGGTGTATTTCTCCGTGCCGGGGAGTTTGCGCAGCCATCCCGCGC
>JAAYJB010000465.1 GCA_012523155.1 Synergistaceae bacterium
GGTATGTGGAAAAAAGGGGAAGGTATTGTGCTGAAATTTGGGGGATCGTCCCTGGCAACTCCTGAGCTGATACGTTCGGCAGCGCTTAGGGCGGCATCTTTCGCCGGGCAGGGCCGAAAAACAGCCGTGGTGGTTTCCGCCATGGGTAAGGCTACCGATGAGCTCCTTGGGCTGGCAAAGACTATTGCCCCGTTAAAGACCGACCGTCGGGAGCTGGACAGGCTGCTTGCCACCGGAGAACAGCAGTCCGCTGCACTTTTTACGATTGCCCTCACAGCCGAAGGGTGTTCCGCACGGTCATTCAGCGGAGTTGAGGCAGGTTTCCTGGCGGAGGGTGCATGGGGAGAAGGAAGAATTATTTCTGTTGATCCGGTGCGTATCGAGTCAGCCGCGGATTCGGGGCATGTGGCGGTGATCACCGGATTTCAGGCGCGTACCAGGGAGGGTGAGACTATCACTCTCGGACGCGGAGGTTCTGATCTCACCGCGATTTCTCTGGCTGCCGCACTTGGAGCGGATGAGTGCCGTATTTTTACAGATGTGGACGGAATCTATTCGGCGGACCCGCGTATCGTGCCAGGCGCTTTTAAATTAGACCGGATCGGGTGGGATGAGTGCTTGGAAATGGCTTTCTGCGGTGCCAGGGTAATGCAGGCGCGAAGCGTCGAGATGGCGGGAAAGATGAATATCCGCATGTGCGTCGCTTCGAGTTTTCAGGAAAGCGAGGGGACATGGATCATGGAAAGGATAGTGGACGAAGCGGCGGTTATTCGTTCGGTTGCGTCGGATGATAATCTGGCGGTGCTCACTGTAGAAGGGGAAATGGAAAATCAACGGACCCTTATGGAGGCTTTTTCCAGCGAAGGTGTCCATACAACTGTCATGGTGGGATGCAGTGGAATGGCCTTTCATATAGAAGGTACTCGCCTTCCGGAGGCCCTCAAGATATGCGCCCGTCTGGAAGGATGCAGCGTTTCAGTCAATGAAGGGCTCTCACGTGTTTCAGTTATCGGTCCGGGTGCAGGCAACCACCCTGAAGTCTGCAGAACCATGCTTAACACAATGGAAAAAATAGGTGCTGCCGTCCATATGCTCATGTCCTCGGCTTTTTCCGTGACCTGTGTCCTGGACAGGGAGCGGTCAGAGGAAGCGGTACGGGCACTTCATGAAGAATTCATTGAAAAGAAAGGGGTATTTCAATGTGCGTAGAAACACCATACGGACTTTGTTTCGTAGGTTTCGGAAACGTGGGACAGGGGCTAGCCCGTATTCTTGTTCGAAAAGAGCGTGAACTTAAGGATCGCTGGGGATTCACTTTCCGTACAGTTGCCGTTGTGACGCGCACCAGGGGGGCGGCTGTCTCCGGCAGCGGTCTGTCACTGCCGGAACTGCTTGAAAAATCTGACCGTGGTGAACCTATCGGCAATGACCGGATTTCTCCGATCGATGCGGCACTCCTCCCGGATACGAACATAGTTCTCGATGTTACGCCCACAAACCTGGTCACCGGTGAACCAGGCCTTTCCCTGACCCGTGCGGCTCTCGGAGCGGGACGTTCGGTCGTCAGCTCGAACAAGGGACCCGTCTCGCTGGCACTTTCAGAGCTGAAGGAACTAGCCCGTGCCAGAGGTGTGCGTTATCGTTTTGAAGGGTCAGTGCTGAGCGGAACCCCGTCGCTCAACCTCGCTCTTGAATCCCTTGCCGGCTGTGACGTACAGAAAGTTCAGGGTATCGTCAACGGAACGACGAACTTTATCCTTACACGAATGGAGGAGGGTGTCGAGTACGCTGAGGCCCTCCGTGAGGCACAGGAGAAGGGATACGCCGAGGCTGATCCTGCTGGAGATGTGGATGGATGGGATGCTGCCGTAAAGGCCCAGATACTGGCTGCTGTAGTCCTTGGTTCCAACCTTTCGCTGGGTGCTGTGAAACGTACCGGTATTTCGGCCATATCCCGGAATGACGTGGAATCTGCCCTGTCCAGGGGAAAACGGATCAAGCTGATTGCAAAAGCGGCCCGGACGTCTGAAGGAACCTGTGCCTCCATTGCCCCTGTTGAAATTCCCCTTTCCCATCCTCTCGCATGCGTTGGAGGCGCTATGAACGCACTTACCTTTACCACTGACAACCTGAAGGAGATCACTATAATCGGCCCAGGAGCCGGCCGCGAGGAAACAGGGCAGGCGCTTCTTTCGGACATGCTCGCTATCGTTTCGGCGGAGAAAAGATGCAGCCCCGGAAGAAAAAAAGAAATCAGAAATCAGGCTGTACCATTTTTGTCACCCCGGTGAAATTTAATAAAAGAAACAGCGAACGCTAATTCAGGATATAAATGCGAAGTGGAAAAAATGTACAAAAATGGGGTATACTATCCTGCATAATGTATATCCGGCACTTTTCGCTCACCTGCCAGGGGAGTAA
>JAAYJB010000466.1 GCA_012523155.1 Synergistaceae bacterium
ATAGTGGGCTGGACCGCAGCGTGGCTGAACGCCTGGGAGGTATATAAAAGAACCGGGAAATGGCCCGGGAAATAGCATGGTATCGATCTCCTGCGATGGATCCTATAAAGACAGGATGTGCGGAATTGCCGCAGCGATAAGGTTTCAGCACACCTTGCCTCCGGAGATCATTCTGCCGGTGTTTAAGGCCGCATCCGATTGCACAAGACCCGCCATGATCGGGAAAGACAACGATTTTTATATCATTGCCGCGGCATTTTACGGAAAAAGCAATAACGCTGCAGAAACAGCCGCTCTCGGACTGGCGGTGAAAATTGCCCGGTTTCTTGTCGTATCATTTCCCCTCCGCTGTACTCCAATTGCGGTCTGGAGCGACAGCAGAAACGCAATCCAGGAAGTGCTTTCGCGAAATCCGCCCCTTTACCGTGAAACACTGGAATTGAGACGTATTGTTGAGAAATATCCTATCCTGATCTCGAAGGCAGGTACCCGCTGTTCGGACGAGGGAAACAGGACCGCCGACAGATGGGCAGAAAAAGCCCGAAAGGGACTAACTAACCAGTGTAAAGGAGGACGCCCCTCATGAACAAACCGTTCCAGCGCACCGCCCCAGGAGTGGAAAATCCCGGTTTTTACAGTGATGAACTCTTCGCTCCGAAAGACAGCCCGTCAGGAAAAAACACCGAAGATGACATACGGTCATTCACCCAAAACCTGCTCGACGGTGAAAACCGGTCTGCGGTAATAACGAAGGACGGGCAGATCCTGCCCAGGAATACAGCCATGCAGGGAGGAGAAAAGGATTTCACCGAACTGTACAAGGAAAGAGTCTGGGGATGAAAAACAGCACGAAATGAAACAAAAAATCGCAATAAAAGGGGGACATGCCGCCGTGAAACTTTACCTTTCAGAAACCTGGTTCCGGAAGTTCCTTGAAGGGGAAGAAAATGCGTGCGAATACGAGGGTTTTTACAACGAGGGAGAAAGCTGGGTATTCCTTCCTCTTCCCGGATCCCGAAACGCTTCACTCCGCATGATCCGGGAAGGAATGAAAACAGAGTTCAGTGACAGCTCCTCCCGTGTCAGTGCTGTAGTCGGCACTGACGGTTCATTAGCCTGTTTTGCTTCAAGAGATGGGGCCATAATGGAAATCGACGCCGAACTTGTAAGCCCCTCCCATGACGTATACAGCCGGAATCACGGGCTCCTTGAAACCCGATGCCTGCAGAACAAGACAGTTTTCATCGGCGGCTGCGGGTCCGTAGGGTCTACTGTGGCGGCGGAACTTGCAAAAGCCGGGATCGGCAGACTGGTCCTCGTTGACCCGGACCGGCTCACCCCTCCCAATATCTGCAGACACCAGGCGGGCCTCCAGCACCTGGGACGCCTCAAGGTGAACGCCGTAAAAGACCTCGTCCTCTCCATAAATCCATTCATTGAAGTGGAAACATTTTCAGAGGACATGTGCGGAACAATGGAAGCTATCGATAAAACGACCCGCATTGCTGAAACATGCGATCTTCTCATGTGCACCACGGATACGGATAATTCCAGGATTTTCATGAACGACCTTTCCCTGGGATCGGGAAAACCGTCGATCCATGCAGGACTTCACGAAAGAGCATCCTCCGGCATCGTCCAGTCCGTTTTTCCAGGCCGGGGTGCCTGCTTTCTCTGCCACAGGGAAAAAATTCTCACGGAAGCAAGAAAAGAAAACGGAAACCTGGCGTACTCCGTTGAAAATAGTGCCCTTGTCCCTATCCAGCCAGGCATATCGTCCCAGATAAATGCCGTGGCAGAAGTTGCCGTCTTGAAGGCCCTGGAAATTCTGACAGCGATTGACTCTGAAGAAGGGAAACCCTCGGGTTTCGGTGAAAACCTCACATTCATAAAAACGAGGGAAAAACCTGACCCCGGCCGGGACGGGCATCTCACTTTCTCCGCAGCTCATTTCAGGCTTGAGGCATCGGAAAAATGTGCTGCCTGCGGCACAAACTCATCACTCAAGCAAGCCGCAGATCCGCTGCTGTTTTCCTGAGATCTCCCATGCCCGCGAATATACTGTTTATCCTTGCAGCCTTCATTTTCTGCATTATTCGCGACATCTGCAAAAACGGGCTCCCCCGCCGCACACCCCCTTCCGTACAACAGAGAACGAACACCATCACCCGGGAGGAAATGTCGAAAAGAGTCTATGGAACGCGAAGCAGGCAGTCGCCGCCCCATAAGATAATATTGGAGCAGTACGCAGTATTCAACCCCGAAGGAGAAGTCTTCACCATCGATACGGCAAACAGTGGATCCCCTTTTTACGGTCCCGCATGGAATACGATCCTCAAAGCCTTTACCGGGGATGGATTCCTTCGGGCAATAATCCTCCGGCGGACATACAGCACAAAAAACTGCTTTACAGGCTACGATGTCGAGATCGACGGAATAAAGGCCTTCCTTCCCGAAAACAGAAGCGCTTTATTCAGCGGCACCAACCGATGCGCTTCAGGCACAGGCATCATGGTGAAACCGTTTCTGGTGTATCCGTCAGGGAAAAAACGCGGCACAGTGGTCGTAGAATCCGAGACACCGCTTGAAGAACTGGATCAGCGAAAAACCAGTGAATGGGGCATTGGTATAGCCTATGACTCTGACAGATTCTATTTTGCCACCGGTCAAAAAGGGATGATGTGGTGCTGGAAAAAAGAAGCGGAACCTGTTCTCAGGAGATACCTCGGTACCTCAGCCCTCAACGAAGGAACAGGAAGGTATTTCCGCTTCGAAAAAGAGAAGACGGGGGACGATCCCCTGAAAGCCTTTCCCGTCTTCGTATGCATGTGAACAGGAGGACATATGGCCACTCTCTATCTGACCCACGACAGCGGTATCCTCGGAAGAAAAGGAACTGCGCTCACATGGGGTGAGAGGTCCGGTCCCAGAAACACCATTCCCTCCACATCCGTTGAGGACGTGATCGTCCTGGGAAATGGAACGGTATCGACCCAGGCGATACGTCTCCTTCTCGAACAGGATGTTCCTCTTCACTACCTCAACGGAAGCGGTCGCTATCTTGGAAGCCTTACGTCGGGAAAAAACAGGGGCAGAAATCTTCGAAAGAAACAGGAGGAATGCGCATCGTCTCCCGGGGCGTCACTGCCGCTGGCCCGGGGTTGTGTTGTCGGAAAGATCCTGAACCAGAGGAAAAACCTCGTACGGGCAACGTACAAAAACCGCAGAAGCCCTTCCATACTGAACGCCATAAACGAACTAGCCTTCAACGCGTCTCTCGCAGGGACGGCTGAAAACGTGGAAAAGCTGCGGGGAATAGAGGGCGCCTCAGCCGCACTGTATTTTTCCGTTTTCGAGGAACTCCTTCCTTCGGGATGGTTTTTCAATGGAAGAAACAGGAGGCCTCCCAAAGACCCGGTGAATGCCCTGCTTTCATTCGCCTACACGCTTCTGCTGACGAACGTCGTCACGTCGGTCATTGCCAACTGCCTGGACCCCGCTGTCGGATTCCTCCATCCCGAGTACAGAGGGCGTCCTTCAGCCGCCCTTGATCTCATGGAGGAGTTCCGGCCGTGCATTTCAGACAGGATAGTGCTGGCTGTAATCAACCAGGGGATCATATCTCCATGCGACTTTTCCCCTGACGGCGCGGGAGGGATCCATATGAACGCCAAGGCCAGGACCAGCCTGCTGAAAGCTCATGCTGAAAGGCTTTCCACGTCGGGCAGTGCCGAAAAGGAAGACAAATCCGTATCATACTGCAGGCGCATTTTCCTTCAGGCGGGAAAAATGGCGTCGGCTATCTGGGAAGGGAAAGACTATCTTCCGTATGTCGTAAAAAAATAGGGAGGACAAAGTGAACCTATGGCAAAAAACCACTGTGTACTCTCGTACGACATTTCCGATGCCAAGAGACGGAGAAAAATGGCTGTAGCTCTCGAAGGAATCGGAATACGTGTCCAATACAGCGTTTTTGAGGCGTGGCTCACGAACGGCCAGATACAAAAAATCGCACATGAGGGCGGAAAATTCATCAAAACAGAAGACGGCGACTCTTTCAGGATCTACCGTCTCTGTTCCGCATGCTATCCGAAGCGCTTTTCCGTAGGCGGTCCCTCACCGGAATGGGACCGGCCGATCATCCTGTAAGGTGAAAAAATGGACACCTCTCTTTTTCTCCAGCTTGCCGACCCGCACAACCTGTACGAAGCCTGGCGTTCGGTCTGGCGGAAAAACGGCGCCCCCGGATGCGACGGAAAACGTGTGCAGGATTTCTTTCGCGACGAAAAAAACAACATCCTTTCAATAAGCTCTGCACTGCGCCAGGGAAGGTACGACCCGCTTCCTTTCAGAACAAAATACATCCCCAAATCCTCGCCCGGGAAATGGAGGCGGCTCTCCATACCATCGGTGCGGGACAGGATCGTCCAGCAGTGCGCCAATACCATTCTTCAGCATTCTTTCGATCAGATCTTCGCACCATCAAGCTTTGCGTACCGCCCCGGCAGAAGCATACGCGACGCCATAGCTGCCATACGCAGGGGGCTGAGCGCAGGACTGCAGTGGGCGGTCCACGGTGACATCAGGGGATGCTTCGATGAAATCGACAGGGATATTCTCTCCACGCTCATGAAAAAAACCGTAAAGGATCCCCTCTTCCTCTCCGTACTCAATAAAACAATACGCGCACCAGTCCTTCACAGGGGATATCTGCAAAATCTGCCCAGGGGAATACCGCAGGGGTCACCCGTTTCCCCATTCCTTTCGAATCTCTATCTGCACCAGCTTGACTGTGCCCTGCTTTCACAGGGACACTTTCTCATCCGCTTTGCAGATGACTGGATCATACTCTCCAGGGACTATCCGTCTTCATGTGACGCCCTGAAAACGGCATTGAACACCATGACCCTCCTGAACATAAGGCTGAACAGGGAAAAAAGCGGAATTATCGACCTGCGGCAAAACTCCGTAAATTTTCTCGGGCACTGCATCGACGGGAGCACCATATCCGCTGACAGGAAAGGATGGCGCAGGGCTTTCGACACAGCGCACGATCTGCGTTCCGCCCAAAACCGCCAGGACTATCTCAGGGCACGGGGCAATATTCTTGGCATGCAGGCAATGTACAGCAACACGGGACGAATCTGAAAAGGAGGATTTTTCTTGAAGACTGACCGGAAAGAAAAAGCTCGAAC
>JAAYJB010000082.1 GCA_012523155.1 Synergistaceae bacterium
CGGAAGGCCGTATTGAGGTCGTGAAGGCTGAGGAGGGCCGCCACATTGTGCCCTTTCACAACCTTTTTGAGGGTGGCGAGCATGTCGAGCTGGTTTCTGAGATCGAGGCTGCTTGTCGGTTCGTCCAGGAGCAGGACCCGGGGTTCCTGCACAAGAGCCCGGGCGAGGAGCACTTTCTGGAACTCTCCTCCGCTGAGTTCGTCAAGATAGCGCAGTGCGAACCGTTCAAGGGAAAGGGAGGCGAGAGCCGACTCCACCTTTTCCAGGTCCCTGTGCTCCACTGACCATCCCAGGTGGGGACGGCGCCCGAGGAGAACTGCATCGAAGACAGTGAGACGAACAGGGTCCCCGCGCTGGGGAACATATCCGAAGAACCGGGACCGTTCCGCGGGAGAGCATTTCAGGGCATCTTTCGACTCCATGAGCACGGAGCCTCCCCGGGGACGAAGGATGCCGTTTATAGTCCGCAGCAGCGTGGTCTTGCCTGTGCCGTTCGGGCCCAGGAGGGCGGCCATTTCCCCTTCTTCGAGACGGAAAGTCACGTCTTCGAGAACAGGGACTCCCCGGTACGAGAAAGATAGTCCGTCCACGGAGAGGATCATGACCGCTTCCTCCTCGCGATGAGGGCAATAAAAACAGGGGCTCCGAGGAAAGCGGTAAATACCGAGACGGGGAGCGTCCTGGGAGCGAATGCGAGCCGTGCCCCGGTGTCGGCGGCCAGGAGAAGCAGTCCTCCTGCCAGGACGGACCCGGGAAGAAGGAACCGGTGATCGGAGCCGAGAAAGCGCCGGAGGATGTGGGGACAGACCAGTCCGACGAAACCGATGACTCCCAGAAGGGCGACCATGACCGAGGCCAGCAGGGATGTGGCCGCCATGGACTCAAGACGGATGCGTGATGCCGGCACTCCCAGGGAGAGGGCCGTCTCGTCTCCGCAGTCGAGGGCGTTGAAGTCGAAGCGCCGGAGAAAGAAGAGGCAGAAGCAGGCCAGCAGCAGTCCTCCCATGAGGGGTATCTCCTTCCAGGAAGCACGCGAGACATCCCCAAAGGACCAGAAGACGGCGGCGGCAAGCTGGCTGTCGTCGGCGAAGTACTGAAGGAACATGGTGCCCGCGGTGAAAAGGGAACTCAGTGCCACACCCGAGAGCACCATCACTTCAGGGGTCCCCCTTGTGGCAGAGGCTATGGCCAGTACGACAGCCATACATGCCAGGGCTGCAGCGAATGCTGTGCCCGTGGTCATCCAGGGGTTGACGATGGTTACGGCCTGTGCAGCACTGCTCTGCATGCTGCCCGACCCCAGGACGATGATGGAGAATGCAGCGCCGAAAGCGGCAGCGTTTGATATTCCGAGGGTAAAAGGCGAGCCGAGGGGGTTGCGGAGGACCGACTGCATGACCACTCCTGCAAGGGAAAGACCTCCTCCTGCCAGGAACGCGGCAAGAGCCTGGGGCAAGCGGATGTTCAGGATGATGATTTTCCACCTCTCGTCACCGCTTCCGAAAAATGCCCGAATGACCTCCAGGGGCGGTATGGCAACAGCACCCCTCGAAACGGAAAACACTACCATGGCCAGGCAGAGAACTCCAAGGCCGGCAAGAATGAACCGCTTGTTTCGTATGTGCCTGCCGTAGGCAGGAGAAACCGTATGTCCTTCCAGGTGCACTTTTTACTTTCCCTCCGGATCGATCTTTGAAAACACCATTCCCGAGAATGCATCGCTGATTATAGCAAATACAGGTTTCCCCACGAGAAATTCGTATATTTCATCCGCCTTCTTCACCGGGTCTATGTCCGAAAACCGTTCCGGATAGAGGGTCTTTCCCACGAAATAACCGTTTGCCAGAACAGACCCGTAATTGATGGTATATGAGTTGTAGGGAAGCACCCCGTAGAGATTTCCTTTCCTGACGGCGGACAGGACTTTCAGTGCGGGATCGGTCTTCAATTGATGAAGTGCATCCGCCTGCTCACCGGCAGTGATGGTGTTCATATCAATGAAGATGATCTCCGGGTCCCACTCGAGCAGCTTTTCTTTTGATATGGTGACGTTTGCCGATTTTCCGGCTGCAAGGCCGGCGGCGATGTTCTTCGCGCCTGTCCATGCAAATGGTGGATATCCCGGTTCCGTGGAAGTGAATCCGTGTCCGCCCCGGAAGGAGACGCCCCCGATGTAGCACGACGGTCGGTTTTCTTCGGGAATATCAGACGTTCTCCGGGCGATTTCACCGAGGTGTTGCTCAAAAAAGGTGATCACCTCTTCCGCCCTCCTGTTTTTGCCGAGGATCTTTCCCATCATGCGCAGAGTGGCGTACAAATCTTCCCTTTTACCGGTGAGATCGCCGTACTCGAACCCCACCACGGGGATTCCCGTCTTTGAAGTGATCTGATCGGGGTGGGGACCGGAGAGGGGGGAGACCTTGAATATCACCTGGGGTGAGGGAAAAAGTCCTGCTATGAGTTCAGGGTTGTCGAGCCCCCGAAACTCACCGAAGACCGGAAGGTCCCTGAACCGTGGATTCGCTATGGAGTAAGGTCGTGCCGGGATGAAGGAAACCCTTGATTCGGCGGAATCTACGGCAACTATCCTGTCCTGAGCCTGGAGATAGGTCACCAGGCGAAGGGTCCCCGAACCGGAGGCGATGATCCTTTGCGGCTCCGCGGGAACGGTTACTGAACGGCCCAGGCTGTCGGTAACCGTGAGTTCCCCGCCGAAGGAGGAAACGGGAAAAAAGAGGAACAGGACCGGAAGAAACCATCTCATCATCAAAAACATTCACATCACCCTCCTGGAAAATGTACCTGAACGGCCAATATGGTAGCACGAATCTATATATTTGTGTTATTTTTTGCCGGCACAGGAGTAATGACAGGTTGACAATTTTTTGTAAAAAATACGGTGTTTTGTGATGTCTGTTTATTCGTTGAGCAGGTTGAAGACAGGCAAATCGCCTGCACGGAAATAAATGACGGCGGCCGGGGCGGAATGTTCCCGGCCGTTTTTTTTATGAGGTAACAATAATGGAGTACCTGGTTGTACCGGTGAAGCCTGCCCCTGGGTACATGGACCTCTTTTCATGCTGAAGCAGTTCTCTTTTTCGGGGGCATCAGAAACCTCCTATTTCCGAAAGAGCCTTTATTTCGTCGGCTGCAATGGTGCGGA
>JAAYJB010000467.1 GCA_012523155.1 Synergistaceae bacterium
AGCTTTCCGTCGCTGAAAAAGCCAAGCACAAGGTCTTCTCCACCAGGTTCGGCAAGCTCTCTCGAACGGAGAAGTTCTCTCCGTTCCTCCATGTCCCTCCTTCCCGCAAGGATACGTTCTTCAAGCCCGAACATGGTACAGTCTCCTATCCAGGCTGTCCGGCTCGGGCAGCCTGCAGGGTACCGGAAGAAGGAAATCTTTTATACAGGAAAAACATATTGCTTCCGTAGTCTGGTCTCATGAACAGATGATCCTCCATAAAATATACAAAATATTTAAACCCACCCACTTTACACTTTTTGATGATGACGTTATTATACGATATAGATTATGGATGTTGGATAGTGGATACAACTTTTTTTGGAAAATTGATTTTTCCAGGAGGAAGCGTTCAATGCCTCTTTTGAAAAATGTTCCTGATATCCGTACGAAACCAATGCGTGAAATCATATACGAACACCTTCGGAAAGCTATCCTCCGGGGCGAACTGAAGACAGACTCGACATTTACCGATGCCGAGATCGCACAGGATTTCGGGGTAAGCCGGACTCCTGTCAGAGAGGCTGTACAGAAGCTTGAGGCCGACGGCTTTATTGAAAGAATTTCCATGAAGGGAAACAGGGTCCGCGGGATATCCCCCTATGAACTTGCTCACTGCCTTGCAGTCCGCAAAGCTATCGAAACACTGGCGGTGAGATATACGGCACTTCGAATAACGGCCGAAGAACTCGAACAACTGAGAGACCTGCTTGAAGAGGCTGACAGAGTATTTGCAAAGTACAGCGGTGAAGAACTCCTTGAACGTTTTTTCCCCGTCGTAAAATCTTTCAACCACGTTGTATTCGAGGCGTGCAGGTCAAAAATCCTCACCACCCTTATATGGACACAGCGGGAAGTTTTCGACCGCTACCGTGTCATGCGTATAACCCTCCCCAACCGCCCTCACAAAAGTCTTTCGAGAAGAAAAGAACTCTACATGGCATTTATGAACAGGGACCATGAGAAAGCCTGTGCCATCTGGACAGAGCACCTGAATGAATCCTTCGCCATCTGGCGGGAAAAATCCGGACTCGGAAAAGACCTGGAAGATTTCATGTTTTTTTAATGGCTCATACCACAGCTTGCCAATTTAATAGAAAGCAGGCTGTGGAGAGAAAAATCTCAATACAAAGGAAGTATTCCTCATGACCACCATCTTAAACCGGCCCCGCCGGTCTCTGCTTTATATTCCGGGGAACAACCCTGGAATGATTCAGAACTGTGCCATATACGGTTCGGATGGAGTCCTCCTGGATCTGGAGGACTCCATCTCCATAAATGAAAAAGACGCTGCCAGGAAACTGGTAAAATATGCGCTCCGGAACCTCGATTTCGGCATTGTGGAACGTGTTGTCCGCATTAACGGGCGGGATACAACGTTTTTTGAAAAGGATCTTGAGGAAATAATTCCTGCATGTCCCGATGCCGTACGGATTCCGAAGATAGATTCGCCGGACGATGTCCGGGCGGCAGATGAAATAATCTCACGCCTGGAAAAGAGAAACGGCATCGAACAGGGATCAGTAAGGATACATGCCATGCTCGAGACGGCAAAGGCGATAGTAAGCGCACCAGCCGTAGCGGCATCATCGCCCCGCATCCTCGGGCTCACCATCGGCGGGCAGGATCTTGCTGCCGATCTTGGCATCAAGGTTACAAGGGAAGGGCTTGAAATGCTGTACGCGAAGAGCGCAGTGATTCTGGCGGCAAAGGCCAACGGGCTTCTCGCTTTTGATACAGTCTATACAGATATCAACG
>JAAYJB010000468.1 GCA_012523155.1 Synergistaceae bacterium
GGAAAATCGTGGACAGCGGAAAATCGTGGAAATTACGTATACTTTTTATCTTGCATCTTTCTGACCTGTAAAAAAATCCATGATAGAATCATTTCTGTCTAAATAAAAGGAACTGTCGGAGATACAGGCAAAAGATGAACCGCTTTCCGGTCCGGCATCCCGAAAACGGGATTTTCCCGGCTTTGTTCCGGGCATGACAGGGCAGTGCCTTTTTCGAATAACAGTGAATAGAAACGATACAACCTGCGAGGAGGCTCCTCCATGTTTTACCACAAAAGAGAATTTCCCGAATGGGCAAAATGGGCAGGTCTTGCCCTGTTGCTGATTGCCGCGTTCGCAGCGGGTTACGGTGGCTATTCGCTGTACCTGGACATGCGGACTCCCGGCCCGGAAGAATCTGCAGTTCAGCCGCCCTCTGAAATAGTTCCGGTATCCCCGGTCCGTCCTGAAACGGAGGGACCAAAGGCGGGTGAATGGCCTGAAAAACAGGAGGAACCGGTTCCTCCGCCTGTTCCTGAAAGGATAAGAGGCAATCAGCCATGGCTTCACGTGGTCAAAGGATCGTACCGCATGTATTATTACCGTGGCGACAGGCTTGAGCGGACCTACAGGGTGGCAGTGGGGGCAAACGGAGGCCAGAAGCGGCGTGTGGGCGACAGCAGAACGCCTACAGGCAGCTTTACCGTGCAGCAGGTCCAGAACTCAAGCAGGTGGACCTATGACTTCGGTGATGGAAGGGGACAGACCCCGGGAGCCTACGGGCCATGGTTTATCCGGCTCCAAACGCCTGGATGGTCGGGCATAGGCATCCATGGGACCCATGATCCGGACTCTATCGGCAGAATGGTTACCCAGGGCTGTATCCGCATGAAAAATTCCGACCTTCAGGATCTGAAGAAAAAAGTATTTGTCGGCATGAAAGTTGTAATAACTGAAAACTAGGAGAGATACGATGAAATATGTAAATATCGATTTGCCGGTGAAAAAACGGGGATTCCGCCGCTTCATTTCCTCCTGGCTCGTGAGGGATGAAGAAAAGGACAGGACATACCTTGTAGATACAGGGCCTGCATCGACATGGCCGATCGTACAAAACGCCGTTGAAATCCATGGAGGAGGGCGTGTAGACGCAGTGCTTCTCACCCATGTTCACCTTGATCATGCTGGAGGCGCAGGACTAGCGGTAAACGAATACGGTGCGCGAATTGCCGCAGCCCCAAGGGGCGTACCCCATTTGCTCGAACCTTCAGCGCTCTGGAAGGGGAGTGTTGACACTCTCGGAGAGACGGCCTTTCTTTACGGGGAACCGGTTCCCGTTCCAGGGGAATCTCTTTTCGCACCGGGAGTATTGCCTGAAGGTTTCTCTTCCATTGATACTCCGGGGCACGCCTCGCACCACCAGTCATTCATCCTGGACGAAGGAAATGGCGAAAAAGTTCTTTTCGCAGGAGAGGCAGCCGGTATTTTCCTTGAAGGAGAGGAGCCCTTTCCCTACCTGAGGCCTGCAACTCCACCCCGTTTTTTCCCGGACGTTACACTGAATTCAATTGAACGGCTCATGAAGGCAGGCTGCACAAGGATCTGCTATTCCCATTTCGGTGCTGCAGACGGGGCGAAAGATATGCTTCGCCTTGCGAAGGATCAGATTTTGTTCTGGAAGGATGTAGTGATTGCCCTTTTCAGAAAGGGAGTATCACCTGCGGATGAAGAAACTATTTTCCTGGAGCTTCTTGAACGGGATCCTTTTCTCGCGGCATGGCGGAACCTGGAGCCTGACATCAGGGACCGGGAACGGGAATTCATCGGAAACAGCATAAGGGGATTCTGCGGAGCGTTCAGGGCTGAAAAATGACGGTTGACAAAACAAATGGAGCCGTATGGCTCCATTTGTTTTCGAGCATCTTAAATTTTTTTCGGGTCTTCTTTCTTTTTTCAACAGATCCCTTTTATTTCTTCCCGGAGTACCTGTATACGATCCCTTCGAATGATTCAGGAAGAACCCTGCTCGATATGGCAAGACTATTTTCGTCGTAGGATATGGAATGCAGCCTGAGGGGAAAAACGAACTTTCCCAGGTCCAGGAGCGGCTGAATTTCACGAACTGCTTTGTCAGTTATGAATTGGGGCACGTCGACACGGTTGACCTTCAGCGTGTAGTCATCAAGCCAGACTTCCTTCCTGTCGACTATCTTAAACTTGCTGAAGATCTCGATGAGTATATCAAGGCGGAACAGCACGGTCACAAGGTAGTTCCCCCTGGCATAAATCCCTTCCGGACGCATATCCACCTGCAGGTCATGCCAGTGGTCGTCGTCGCCGAATTCTTTCGACAGCAGATTATTATTCAGATCTTTCTCGAGGATCCTGGCAAGGGCATGAACGTTGAGTATTTCCTTTGCATCCAATCCTTCCCGATCCCATTCCTCGGGAGCGTTCATCTGTACCCCCATTGCCCGAAGCGTAAGGGAGTCGATTCGTACGCCCCCTATGGAGCATCCGCTGATATCGAGGAAAATGTCCCGGACATATCCTTTTTCATTGGGCTCCTCATCGATGATCATTGTAATTTCTTCCGGTGAGAATTCCTTTACAAAGTGATCCAGGAGTTTTTTGCCCCGTGTTTCCGCCCATAAAGGCGAAGCTGCAGAAAAAATAAAGAGGAGCAGAATCGCAGCCGGTACAAATACCCAGGTAATATATTTTTTTACGTACATGGTCTTTCCTCCCTTTTCTGCTGCTGAAATTCAGCCTGTTTTTTCGATCTCCTCGATCTCCGCCATCAGTTTTTCCCAGTCTGAGAGGAGCGTCTCCAACTTCTGCTCTGTTTCGCTTCTTTCAATAAGAATCTGCGTCACCTTCCCGGAGTCTGCAAGAAAAACAGGATCTGCAAGCAGGGCGTCCCTTTCAGACTGTTCTTTTTCCAGTTCTTCTATACCTCGCTCAATTGGTTCAAGCCTTTCGAGAACCTTTCTTTTTTTCCTGTAAAGCAGGTTCCGTTTTTCTGCTTCAGCTCTTTTCCTCTCCTTGACACCGTCTTCTTTAAAAGCCGGTGAAAGTTCCCTCTCTTCACTTCCCGAAGATGAAAGCCTTCGTTTTTCAATAAATTCAGAGTAGTTGCCGGGGTAGTCGATAAGACTGCCCGATGCTATCTCCACTATACGGGTTGCGAGATTGTCGAGGAAGTACCTGTCGTGAGATACGATGACCAGGGTTCCGTCGTACTCAAGAAGAGCTCTCTGGAAAAGGTCTTTTGTCTGCATATCCAAATGGTTTGTCGGTTCGTCAAGGATGAGGAAATTGGCATCCTCCATAAGGATTTTCAGAAGTGAAAGACGGGATTTTTCTCCGCCTGAGAGAACCTGGACAGGCTTGTAAATATCCTCGCCGCTGAAAAGAAAGGCCCCCAGGAGGTTCCTTTTTTCCTGTGCGGACCAGTCGTGCTTTCTGCCCGAAAGGCTTTCCCAGACTGTTCTCGAGTAATCAAGGTTGTCAGCAGTCTGCTGGGAATAAAACGCCGTTGTTACGTTGTACCCGAATTTCACTGAACCTCTGCTGAGAGACTCGGTTCCGCTGAGAATTCTCGAAAGAGTGGATTTGCCGGCACCATTTACCCCCACGAGAGCTATTTTCTCTCCACGCTGTATTTTCAGTGAAGCATTACTGAAAACAATTGTATCACCGTAGCTTTTTTTACCGTCTTCCATTATAAGTACGTCGAGTCCGCTCCGGCTACACGGCGGGAAATGGAAGGAAACCCTCCGAGTGTCCTCTTCCACTTCGATCCGGCTGATTTTTTCCAGGCGTTTTATCCTGCTCTGTACGGATGACGCCTTTGAGGCCTTGTACCTGAAACGTTCGATGAATTCTTCCATGCGGGCTATTTCTTCTTTTTGCACTTTCTGCTGTTTCTTGAGTTCCTCGATGCGTCTTTCCCTTTCCTCAAGGTATTTCGAGAAATTGCCCTGGTAGGCCGTTATTCTTCCTGATGAAAGATCAGCGATAGAGGTACAAATTCTGTCGAGGAACAGACGGTCATGAGAAACGGCTACGATCGTGCCGCTGTAGGAGGAGAGCCATCCTTCAAGCCATTCCATGCTCTCCGTGTCAAGATGGTTCGTCGGCTCGTCAAGAAGCAGTACGTCGGGGACCGTCAGCAGGAGTGATGCAAGGTGGATGCGCATCTTCCAACCACCTGAGAAAATACTGGTTCGTTTCTTCAGATCAAGAGGTGAAAACCCCAGGCCTGAAAGAATTTTGGCCGCGATAGCTTCAAAAGTATATCCATCAAGGGTCTCGTACTTTTTTGACAGGTTGTCGTGAAGAAGAAGTGCTTCCCTGTGGGCCGAGGAGTCCGGGGCATGTTGGGTAAGTTTTTCATTGCACCGTGAGATCGCCTGTTCAATGTCTGTGAGTCCTGCGGATTTCTTCAAAAACTCAAGGATCTCCATATCGGGCAGTTCCACTATGTCTTGCGGGAGATAGCCTATACTGAGCCTCCCGGGCATAAAGACAGAACCCGAATCCAGGGCGATTTCTCCCTTCAGTATTCGAAGCATGGTCGTCTTTCCGGCTCCGTTGTTTCCCACCAGTCCTACCCTGGCCTTCGGAAGGATGGTCCAGGATAAGCCGTTGAAAAGAAACCGTTCGCCGAACTGCAGTGTAATGTCAGAAATGCGGATCACGTAGTCCTGTACCCCCTTGCGTTTTATGACAACAGAAAGAATTATAATAGGAAAAGTGTATTGAAAAAAGGGGAAAAAAAGCTGTTCAATGGTATTATAAATTTTTATTCATACAATAAGATGTTTTTTACAGGTGGAAGGAGAATGTAGTACAGAATGGAAATGATACCAGTCGTTGAAACAAGGGATAGAAAAGGGAAAGAACTTCGAAAAGTCCTCAGCTACCGGTGGGTAGTATGGGGCATCATGGTTTTTGCGTTTATGGTTGTTTTCTTCCACCGTTTCGCTGCCGCAGTGGTGAAGGATGATCTGACCGGGGATTTTGCCCTGAGCGCTGCTTCGTTCGGCACGATGGCCTCCATGTATTTCTATGCCTACATGATAATGCAGATACCCGTCGGGTTTCTGGCTGATTCCCTCGGGGCAAGAATTACTGTTTCTATTGGAATGTTTCTTGCAGGAGCCGGATCTATCCTCTTCGGGTTCGCCCCTACGGCTCTCTGGCTTTTCATCGGTCGCTTCCTGGTGGGTATAGGCGTTTCGACCGTTTTTGTCTCTATCATGAAAGTCCAGTCACAATGGTTTAGGGAACGTGAATTTGCGACCATATCGGGCGCGACCACCCTGGTAGGTAATGCCGGGGGCATTATTTCCCAGGGACCCCTGGCATTTCTTATTTCGATCGTGTCATGGCGCCTGGGATTTCTCGGAATCGGTGTTTTCACCCTTTTTATTGCAGTTCTGTGTGCAATATATATAAGGAACCGCCCCCAGGATATGGGCCTGCCTCCGCTGAATGAACGGGAGATTGCTGTTGCTTCCACTCTTCCGGTTCAGTTTTCCCCCTGGGCAGGTTTAAAAGAGGTGCTTGCGGCAAAGGGAATATTATCGACCATGTCATTTTACCTGTTCAACCAGGCGGGTTTTTTCGCACTCGTAGGAACCTGGGGAATTCCCTGGCTGGTAAACGTTTACGCACTTTCTGTTCAGGATGCATCATCCTATTCGGTGTACCTCATTCTTGGAATCATGACAGGGGGTTTCCTGACAGGGTGGGTATCAGACAGGCTTGGGAGAAGAAAAATACCGATGATCGCTTCCGCCTTATTGCATGTACTCCTTTGGGGTGTCATGGTTTTCTGGGGCAGCGGCAAACCGCCCCTTTCATTTATCAAGGTTCTTTTCTTTCTACTCGGCGTTTCAAATACCGCATTCGTCCTTGCCTGGTCAGTGGCAAAAGAATTGACACCGAGGAATTACACAGGCCTTGCGATTTCTGTCCTTAACGCAGCCGGTTTTCTTTCCATTGCCGTTCTTACTTCTGTTTTCGGAGTGGTTCTTGATTTCTATAAAGCCCTCCCTGCCGCGGAAGCTTATCGAACAGCCTTTTCCCTGCCCCTTGCCTGCACAGCTCTGTCGTTTTTTTCAGCGTTGTTTGTTCCCGAGACTGGAGGAGGAAGAGCACATACAGCCAAGGCTGAGGAAACAGTTTAATTTCATCAAAATCAGTGCACCTGTTTTTTAATTTCCTTATGAAAAAAAGAATCAGGATAAGAAATCAAAATTTTTTTTGAAATATGGTCGATGAATTCAAAAAAACCTTGACATCAAGGAAAAAATCCTTTATTGTTTGGTAGTGACTTCGGTCGCGAAATTTAATAAAGTTTTAGGAGGCTGTCTTTGGATGAGTCAGGGAACAGTGAAGTGGTTTAACGACAGTAAGGGATACGGTTTTATTACTACGGACGAGGGTAAGGACGTATTCGTTCATTTCAGCGCTATCGCCGGGGATGGTTTCAAGACCCTTGCGGAAGGCCAGAAGGTTTCATTTGACGTCGTTGACGGCGAAAAAGGCCCTCAGGCAGCGAACGTTCACAAGGCGTAATTTTATCCCTCGATACCTTATACTTGGGAAAAAAAGTGCCGGTTGATTTCAACCGGCACTTTTTTTATCTTCTCTTTGGCTGCTTAAAGGAAATCGGGTTACTGTCTTTTCCTGTACTCCTGTTTTCCCTGTCTTCTCGGCCTGGGCCCGGAGGTTCTTCCTCTTGGTTGGGAGGATACCGGGGTCGAAGAGAGGAATAAATCTTTCCCTTTGCCTTTTTCGAGAAGTCCATATTGTTCAAGTCCCTTGCAGTCTTCTTCGAACCTGGAAAGGGCAACCGGAAGAAGTTCGACGAATACGTGGTCGTCTTTCATTCGTATGGCTCCCACTTCAGACCTGTCCACGTTCAGGGATGAACATACGGCGTGAAGCACTCTTCCGACATCCCAGCCGTCTGCCAGCCCCTTGCTCAGGCGGAGCATTGTTCCCTTCGGACGTCTCACGCCCTTGAGTCCCCTGGGAGTACTTCTTTCCTTTTCCCCGGAATAGCGGCTTTTTCTCCGGAGTTCTCTTTCAAGTTCCGATGAGAGGTTATATCCTGCCGATCGTCTTGAAGTCAGGGCCCAAAGAAGTCTTGCGACAAGATTTTTTGGACTGACCCTTGTAAGAAGGTCTTCAGCCCAAAGGAGAAAGTCCTCATTTTCTCCTGCTTCCTTCATGGTGAGCAGTTTTTCCTCGGCGATCTCCCTCTGGACCTTCGATATTTCGTCCAGTCCCGGGACGTTCCGCCACTCGATACTCACCTTTGCCGATCCGAGCATATATTTGAATTTTTCCGCTTCCATCGGTGAGAGAAGCAGGATATCGGTTCCTTCATGCCCCGCTCTACCGGTTCGTCCGCTCCTGTGAACAAAGGTATCGCGATCGTCCGGAAGGCCTATCTGGATAACATGGGAAACACCTTCTACATCCAGTCCACGGGCAGCCACGTTTGTTGCGACGAGGAGAGGAAGGCTTCCGCTCTTGAAGGCGTTCAGAACTGCGTTGCGCTCTCGCTGCGTCATCTCCCCATGAAGTGCTCCGGCGTTGAACCCTTCCTCAGTGGCACGCTGCGCCACTGACATGGTCTCAAGCCTGGTATGGCAGAAAACAAGGCCTCTTTTGGGCCTCTCCCAGAGAAGGATGTTGACCAGGCCTTCCATTTTATGCCGGGACGGGACGAGATATGCCCTGTGGATAATATCCTCATGCTGTTCACCGTCTTCAACAAGGGAAATGGACACGGGACTGCTCAGATATTTCCGGGAAAGATCACGGACTTCCCTAGGCATTGTTGCGGAGAAAAGCCAGGTACGTTCCCGTGTGGGCAGTGCGTCGAGAATTCCTTCGAGCTCGTCCCGAAAACCCATATCGAGCATGTGGTCCCCTTCATCAAGGATGACGGAGTGGATTTCATCTGTTTTGAGAGTAGCCCTGTTTATGTGATCGAGGGTCCTTCCCGGGGTACCGACGACGATAACCGCGCCGTCCTTCAGTGAACGTATCTGTGCGGACATGTCGAGTCCGCCGACGAGTGTCGCCACAGATATATCCATGTACCGTGAAAGCCATTCCGCCTCCCTGGCAGTCTGCTGGGCCAGCTCACGTGTGGGGGAGAGAACCAGTATCTTAGGCGAGGACTGGGGAAGTTCCATCTCATTCAGCAGGGGCAGAAGGAAAGCCAGCGTTTTGCCGGATCCTGTCTTCGCACGGACGATGAGATCCTTTGAAAATTCATCTAGGGCAAGTACTTTTTCCTGTACAGGTGTAGGAGCGGAAAATCCCTTCTTTTTCAGGGCGAGAAGAAGTTCTTCCCGAAGATCGTAGCACGCGAAACCATTGTCACTCATATATTTGTTCCTCCTTGAGAGTCGAAAGAGGGAAGGGCACAGACGCCTCCGCCTTTCGCCCTCAAAAAAGTGGACCCCCGGTCACGGGGGTCCACTCGCAAAATTCCCTCCATTACAGCATATCTATTATCCAGAAATTCAATGATTTGTCAATACGAAAGGCATATTTTACCTTTTGCTCTGTTATTCATTTTTCTTTTTCGCAAGGCGCTGCCAGGCGTGAAGAGCAAGGGCAATGCCGATAACCCCGTAGGCAATAAAGACTCTGAAATACTCGCCTACCTGGGCACTTCCCATGATGTTCTTCCCTGCAAGGGGAGAGACGATGAAAAGTGCATGGAATAGCACTGTGCCAAGAAGTGCCTGCCCTATGGTGGCTTTTGAAACCGATGCCCCGCCGATTAGAAGGGCTGCCACGGCGAATGTGCCGACCTGAACGTGAGAACCGTAAACCTGGACGTTGCCTATGTTTTGAAGAAAAATGAGCTGACCCCAGGCAGCCAGGACCGTTGAGAAGATAACAGCTATTATTCTTACCTTATCAACCTTGATGCCGGCAACCTCAGCAATGTGCCGGTTCTGCCCGACTGCGCGGAAATCCTGTCCGAGTTTTGTCCTGAACAGAAGATACACGCACATGCAGAGAAATGCAACGACGATGAGAGTTAAAACGGGAAAGTTGATGTTGTTCAGGTATTTCAGGACGGGTGTTGTAATCCCTCTCAGCCTGAATACGTAAAATTTATCGATCGCATACTGCCATATTTTAAGGTCAAGGGTATTGACAAAACCGATTCCGGACGGCAGAAGAAGCGACTTGTTCGAGATCGGTATGATCCAGCCGATAAATATGAGGCAGACAAGCTGATACAATCCGTTGGCGAAAAAACCAAGTATCAGGCCTGTAATCATTTCCTTGCCTTTTGCCTTGTTGAAAAGAATTCCGGTGAGCCAGCCGAAAAGGATAGCGAAGGGTATAGACATAAGGCACGCCATAAAGAATCCTGCAATACCTGTCATGTTGTATACCACGGTGATGAATGCGGCAAACTGTCCGGCCATTGCGCCGAGGACAATTCCGAAGTTGAGTCCCATTCCTGCGAGTACCGGTATGATGAGTGAAATAACCAGGAATGAATTTCGGGCAAGCCTTGTTAAAAGATCGTTTGCGAAAAACATCCACGAAAGACCGGAATAGTAAAAGCCTATGGAACAAATAATTATGAATAGTATGGGGACGATGTTTTTTTGGAATAGTCTCATCGTGCGTCGCCTCCCACTTCTTTGCGGGTAAGGGCATAGAGTATAATGCCGTTGCTTATTATCACCCGCATAATTTCTGAGATGTCGCTGTCCATGGCCACATTTGCCACGGGCAGGGCAATCACAAGAAGGCCGTTGAAAAGGAATGTCCCTATGAGTGCCTGTGTGATGGTGGCGCGCTGGAGAGATGCGCCTCCGATGAGTATTGCAGATACCGAATAAAGGGCCATGTACAGCGGGGCCTGGTAAAGCTGGATAAACCCGTAGCTTTGTGAATAGATCACTATACCGGCTGCGCCCATGGCACATGAAAGTGTGGATGCTATCAGCCTGTACTTGTTGACGTTGAGGCCTGAAGCCTCGGCAAATCGGGGATTGGATCCCACAATAGACATTGCCAGCCCGGTCCGTGTCCTCATAAAGATCCACAGGAGGATACAGCAAAGGGCTGTGACGAGCAATAATCCAGTGGGGACACGCATTCCGTTGATCGTGAAACTTAAAAACCGGTCAAGGAGCTGTTCCATACGACCGTCAAGCACGACCGTTACCCTAAGGCCGTCTCCGCCGTAAGGCCAGATCATTTCCGGGCTGCTATACGGTGCCATGAGCCAGAAAATGCACATGACCGATACAATGGAAAAGCCCATGTAGGTACCCACGGTCATCTCCTGCCCCTTGACCCTGTTCAGCAGCAGACCATAGAGCCAGCCGGCGAACGCGCCTAGGGGAATCGAGATTCCTATGGCGAAGAAGAGTGCGGTAAAACCCCGAAGATCCATCTCGATCGCAAGCGTGGCCCCGATAAGGCCGCAAATGATGCCGAAAGGAAGTCCGAAGTTGGGGCCTGCCCCCGCCTGGATGGTGGGTATCATGGCAAGGACCAGCAGGGAATTCATTCCGAACCTGGTGAGCATGGCGCTGAAAATCTGTCCCATGGGAAGGCCATAGCTGAAGGCCGCCGCAACAAGGAACGCCAGGAAAAGGGAAATGATGAGGCGGGGGATGCCGACCTTGTTCAAAAGACCGTTGCTCATGTCATACAGCCTCCTTCCCGTGGAACTTATGATATTCTCCTGCCATCATGAGACCGAAATCTCTGTCGCTGTCCGTGGGAAGAAGAATTCCCTCCAACATTCCCTGGTAGACGATCGCTATCCTGTCGCAGACGGAGCGGAGTTCCGCCAGTTCCGAGGAGGTCATTATGATGGTGAGTTCTTCTTCCCTGTTCATTTTAATAAGGTGATCAAGGATAAGTCTTTTCGCTCCTATATCGATGCCTCTCGTTGGCTCTGATACAAAGAGAAGGTTCGGTTCGAGAGTGATTGCCCTTGCGATACATACCTTTTGCTGATTGCCGCCGGAAAGGCGTCTTGCAAGCTGTTCCGGGCCGGTGCAGCGAATGTCGAGGTCCTGTATCATTTTCTTTGCGTACTCTGTCACGGATTTTGAATCAAACGTGCTTATCGCGCCAGATTTCATGAATTTTCCCTGGACCTGGACCGCCGTGGCGACGATATTGAATTCGATTGAATCGTCCAGAAGAAGGCCGGTGCCGCGGCGGTCTTCCGAAACAAAGGCCATGCCGTTGCCCAGGGAGGCATGGGCGTTATTCAGCAGAACAGGCTTATCATTTTTTCTTACCGTACCCGCAGAAGGGAAAAGACCCATGATTCCGTTTGCGATGCCGATTTTTCCCTGCCCGGCCAGCCCTCCGATGCCGAGAATTTCCCCGCGCTTCACATCGAGGTTGATTGTCTTAACGGTTTCTCCTGGCATGGCAACGGAAAGATCCCGAATCTGCAGTATATAATCATCCCTGATGGATTCAACGGGCCTTCCACGCATTTCTGTACTTTCGATTTTCCTGCCGACCATGATTTCCGCAATCTTTTCGATAGTGGTTTCAGCGGGTCTGGTATCCGCTATCTGCTCACCGTCCCTGAGGATGACAATCTTGTCAGATGCAGCCATTACCTCGTCAAGGCGGTGGCTTATGAAGAGTATGGAGATTCCTTTATTTGTGAGGATTTTCATTGCCTCAAGAAGCTTGTCCGCATCAGATTCGGTAAGTACAGCAGTAGGCTCATCGAGGACGAGGAGCCGGATGTTTTTTTTGTCCAGTTCACGAGCTATTTCCACGAACTGCATGTGTCCCACCGGCAGGCCCTTCACAGGGAGCATTTCGTCAATTCCCAGGCCTATAGCGTCCATGGAGACTCGTGCGTCTGTTTTCATTGACGGCATGTCGAGCCACCGCAAAGGTTTGCCGAAAATTTTGCTGAGCAGGCTTGCCCTTGTTGTTTCCCTGTTGAGCTTTATATTCTCGGTAATTGAAAATCCTGGAAGGAGCATGAATTCCTGGTGTACCATTCCGATTCCAAGCTTCATCGCTTCTTCCGGGGACCTGATTTCCGCTTTTTCTCCATCAAGGTAGATCTCGCCGTCGAATCCCCCGGTTGCGTGGATCACCGGCATACCGAACAGGATATTCATGAGCGTTGATTTTCCTGCGCCGTTTTCACCTACAAGAGATAAAATTTCCCCTTTCCCGAGGGAAAAAGAAACCCCTTTCAGGACGCGGTTGCCATAATATTGTTTGCTGATACCTCTCATTTCAAGACGGGCTATCCCGGTCAAAAAAACGACCTCCTTTATCAAAAAGGCAGGGCTGCCCCTGTATGACAGCCCTGCCTTGCTTCACCGCTGATGATCCTTCAGGTCTACTTTCCGAATATGATAGATTCACCGACCACCATGAGGAAGTTCGGGGCCTTCTCTTCGTCGAACGGACGAATGCGAATCGCACCGGCCGCCTTTTCGAGGGTGAACTTGGCTCTTTCGATATCCTGCTTGTTTTCGAATTTGCCGTTTGCGAAATCCATAGCGTACTCAGCGCCTGCACGGATAAAGTTCATAGTGATGGGGGCTGTCCAGGTAGCAATTCTGCCTTCCATTCCAAGTTCAACTACTTTCTCTTCAATGGCTTTGAGAATGTAGGGAACGTCTCCTTTATTTTCCACCTTCAGACCAAGGGCGTTGGGAAGTGCGTGGAACGGGCTGGGGCAGCACTGCTCAGGGTAAATCGCTTTGCCTTTGACAACGGATTTGATCAGAGGTTCCTGCATGGAACAGTTGGTACTGAAGAATGCAGTGTCAGGGCCGAATTTCTCGACCTGGCGGGGTGCATCTTCAAGGATGAACTGCTGGGCGCCTGCAACGCCACCCTCGCCGGTGGGGTCTGGAGCGTTGACGAACACGAATTCGAGACCTATTTTTTTGCAGGTTTCTTCCATGATTTCCCTTCGCTTGGCAAGCAGCGGATAGCTCATGTGGCGGGGGAAGGAGTAGTGAATGAATGTTTTGGCACCCATTTCTTTCGCCTTCTCCACGATGGAGGTTCCGCGGGTCGGCTGGTCGATCTCGTAGAGGATATCAGCTTTGCCGGCCATCATATAAGGCTCCTCATGGACTGTGCCGATGATGAAAAGGATATCATCACGGACTTCTCTGACTTTGTCGATGGCTGCAGCCGTTCCGGGAACGCCCTGGCAGATAACGATCGCCATAAGTTCCGGATCGGATGCCATTGCCATGACCTGGGATATTGTGGTCTCCTGTTCGTCCATGAACTTGTCTGGGTAGGTAACGTGAATGACCCTGTCTTCTCCGTACTTGGCGACCATCTCTTCGCCTGCACGGTACTCTTCCTCTCCTTGCGAAACTGTCCCTGTCATAATTCCGATCTTAGGTGCGGCAAATGCCATGGTCCCCAAAACAAGTACGAGTGCGACTGCAAACATAACTCTGGTAAATTTTCTCATGTGCTCATTTCCTCCTCGTATAATCAACTTGCGGTGGAAAAAAGTGAAGGAAAGCAGGTCACCGCATACACCTGCGTCCTGAGAATATGGGACAATGGTTCCGTACAGGCAGGGGGCGCAGTCTTCCTCCTTGA
>JAAYJB010000083.1 GCA_012523155.1 Synergistaceae bacterium
CATAGCCTCGGAGAGTTTTTCGTCGGAGAGAAAGAGTCCCATTTCCTCGATCCGCTGACGGAATGCATGTTTGCCGGAATGTTTCCCGAGAACCAGCCTGCTGCCCGGTGCTCCCACATCCTCCGGGCTCATGATCTCATAGGTTGCCTTGTTGCAGAGGACCCCATGCTGGTGGATGCCGGCTTCATGGGCGAAAGCGTTGGCTCCAACCACGGCCTTGTTCGGGGGAACGGGAAATCCTGTCATGCGGGATACCTGGGAGCTCATGGAAAAAAGCCGTGTCGTGTCGATCCCGGTTTCACAACCGTAACTGTCGCTGCGTGTCCTGAGGGCCATTACCGTTTCCTCAAGAGACGCATTCCCGGCACGTTCGCCGATACCGTTCATGGTGCATTCCACCTGGCTGGCTCCCGCCCGGACGGCCGCCATGGAGTTTGCTACCGCCATTCCAAGATCGTTGTGACAATGGACGGACCATGTTATGCCCGGGCGTCCCGTGGCATCGATTATTCCCCGCACAAAAGCACCGAATTCTTCCGGTACTGCATATCCGACAGTGTCCGGGATGTTGAGCGTGGAAGCCCCGTTGTCTGCTGCCGTCCTGAATACTTCGGCGAGAAATTCGGGATCAGACCTGCTGGCGTCCTCAGCAGAAAATTCCACATCATCAACAAAAGTCCGGGCATAGGCGACAGCTCTTCTGACTTCTTCCAGGACCTGGTCCCGTGTCATCTTCAGCTTGTGCTCCATGTGAACGGGACTTGTAGCTATGAAGGTGTGGATCCGCGGTTTTTCCGCACCCCTGACAGCCGAAGCCGCAGCCTCTATGTCCTCGTGCCTTGTCCTGGCCAGGGCTGCGATGACGGGCCCCTTTACACGGTCTGCTACGAGCTTCACTGCTTCGAAATCTCCGGGAGAAGCGGCCGGAAAACCGGCTTCAATGACGTCCACCTTCATCTTAGCAAGCTGCAGTGCGAGCTGTAGTTTTTCCTCCCTGTTCAGATTGATTCCCGGAGCCTGTTCTCCGTCTCTCAGCGTTGTATCGAATATCTGTACCCGGTGCTTTGCCGTCATCGTTGTCTCTCCTCCTTCTCTGTTCTTAGCCTGGGACACAAAAAAAGGCCGGAACCTCTTTGAAGAGGTTCCGGCCCGGGAATGCCGATCCGCAGCTTACCAGGCTGCCGGCGTTCCAGGCGGGAACCGGCAACCGAGGAGGAGGCGCTGATAGGAAATTTCAGTAAAATTAAAGAGAGCGGTCTTTTCCATTGATGTGTTCCTCCTTTCCTCGGGGTTTGGCAAGATTCGACCATTTTGGGGGAGGAGCCGTGAAATGTCAATACTGCAACAAAAGATAGAGTAATATGGTTATTTCAGAAAAAGCATGTGTTTTTGTGCCGGTTATTTTGAAACCGGTCTTTTTTTCTCGCGGTTTTCCTGTAAGATATAAGCCTTGAGGCTGTTGTACGTCAGTTCTTTATCATGGAGGTGGAAGAATTGAAGTTCAGGGAGGACAGCAGGTATCGCCAGGCGAACAGGGAGGCGCTTATTTCTCTTGCAATGTATGTGCTCTTTTTTGCCTGGTGGTATGTAACGGCTTATGGGCTCGGCTCGGGCGACCCGGGAGAGTATACGTATGTTATGGGGCTTCCCGCATGGTTCTTTTACAGCTGTGTCGTCGGGTACGTCGGCATTTCCATCCTGGTCTGGGCCGTGGTCCGAATCTTCTTCTCGGATGTCTCCATAGAGGACGATGATCCCGCAGAGAGAGAGGCCCGGTAAAAATGGAAAATCTGAATATGATCCTTCCTCTTTTTTTGTATCTTATCCTGGTTTTCGGTATCGCTGTCTGGGGAAAGAGGGTCGCCGACAGGGCTCCAGATGCAGGCGGATTCCTCGAAGAGTATTTTATCGGGGGCAGGTCCATGGGAGGTTTCGTCCTTGCCATGGCGATCATTACGACATACACGAGCGCGAGCAGTTTTGTCGGCGGTCCGGGAGTGGCATACAAGCTGGGTCTTGGATGGATCCTTCTTGCAATGATCCAGGTCCCTACAGCTTTTCTGACCCTGGGAGTCCTCGGCAAAAAGTTCGCCATCGTTGCGAGAAAGGTGAATGCGGTCACCATAACCGATTATCTCAGGGCACGGTATAAGAACGAGCTGGTTGTTTTCCTGGCCTCGGCCGCGATCCTGGTATTTTTCATGGCCTCCATGCTCGCCCAGTTTATCGGCGGCGCAAGGCTTTTCCAGACGGTGACGGGATATCCTTACATTGTAGGGCTCATAATCTTCGGCATCACCGTGGTGGTCTATACAACAGTGGGAGGTTTCCGGGCCGTTGTTATCACCGATACCATTCAGGGGTGCGTTATGGTCTGCGCTTCGGTGGCTATCCTTATGGCGGTGGTGAGCGCCGGGGGAGGCATGGGGAAAATAATGGCCACGCTCAGTGAAATAGACCCCGCACTCCTTACCCCGACAGGGCCGGGAAATGCCATCCCCAAGCCGTTTATTCTCTCGTTCTGGGTGCTCGTAGGATTCGCTGTCCTCGGACTTCCCCAGACGACCCAGAAATGTCTCGGGTTCCGGGACGCGAAATCAATGAATAACGGCATCATAATAGGAACATTTGTCGTCGGGTTTCTCCTTCTTACCATGCACCTTGTGGGAGCACTCGGCAGAGCGGTCGTTCCGGGTATCGAAGTAGGGG
>JAAYJB010000084.1 GCA_012523155.1 Synergistaceae bacterium
AAACTGCAGGAAGTGGCACGGTCCTTTCAGGCTGACGTTCTGATCCACGGGAAAGCCCAGGGAAATTCATTCACAAAACAGAAAATTGAAGGCATTACACTTTTCGGGGTCAGGTCACAGCTTCAGCTCAAGGCTATAATCGCCCAGAACGCCTTCATCATCGGAACTGAGCTGGCGGAGAAGAAAACAAAAGGGACATCTCCCGGAGACGGTGCAGTAAAGGGATTCACCGATCTCGCCCCGAAGATGGCGGGAGAACTGGTCAACAAGGTGGCCTATGCTCTCGTGAGCGGCTCCTCCGGCGGCATTCCGGGGAGGACTTACCGGGTCTCCGTATCAGGTGTCGCATTCGCAGAGGCGAGGACGCTCAGGGATGATCTCGGCCAGGCAGGGGGGATCTCCGGGGTCTACCAGAGAAGCTTCGCCGACAGAACACTCGAAATGGACGTCGTTACTGAAAAAACAGCCGAGGACGTGGCTGTTCTGCTGGAATCCCTGGGGGTGGAGGTGACGGGACTCACTGCGGGCACTGTGGAAGGGAGGAAGGGACCGTGAAGAAATTTTTCTTGTCCGCTGTTGCAGTCACAGCAGTTTTCCTTATCATGGAACTCACAGGACCCGCATTCGGCTCCCTGTCGGAAGAGCAGATGTACAGCATCTGGCAGAATAACGGGGGAATCGACGGAATCCAGGTGTTCAGGTATGGGGTCGTCGACTGGACGGGACGCTCTGTGACCTCTGAGGGGAAAGCTCCCCTGGTTTCCCCGGCACCCCATGACAGGCTGCTCGCGAAAAGGGGGGCCCTTGCGGATGCAAGGAGAAACCTTCTCCTGTTGCTGTACGAAATGAAGTTCGGCCTTCCCGAGCGCCTTCAGGCTATAGAGGTGACCGGGGAGGTCGTTGAAGGAAACGTGGACTTTACGGGAATAAATGAGGGAATCTACATAGTGGAAGTGACGGTTCCTCTTGAACGGTTCCTTTCGGAGAGCCTCATCTTCAGCAGTTCGGTGAGGTGATTGAAATGAAGCGGGTTTCCCTTCTTTTTGCTGCTGCCATTTTTTTCGCCATTTTTTCCGTTTCTTTGGGGGAAGCAGGTTCTCCGCCGCTTCCGAAGGGGAAGACTATAGCCGTGCTCGTGAAGGGAACGCAATCCCATGCCGCCGCAGCTCGCTCCATTCTCCTGAAAGGCCTCATCGACGGAGGATACCGTGCGGTGGATGAAAAACAGCTGGAGAGAATACGGCGCAGCAAGGCAGCCGCCCTTGCTCTTGAAGGAAACGTGGAGGCCATTCTGAAGCTCGGAAGGACCTACGGGTTCTCCGTTCTTCTTTCCGGGAACATGGCCGTACCGAAACCGGTCCGAAACGAATTCAGCCTGTATACTGCCACTGCCACGTTCTCTGCCTCGGCATGCTATTCCTCCAGCGGAAAACAGATTTTCGCGGGAACCGAATCCGCCAAGGAGATCGGATACACCCCCGAGGAAGCAGGCCAGAAGGCTGCCGAAACTGCCGCACGGGCCCTGGCGGAGGTGATCCTCGGGAAGAGGGCTCCGGGACAGCCGGAGGCCGCCGGCACCAGGTACACTCTTTTCATATCGCCGGTCCGGAGCTTCGCCGAAGCCCACGGAATAGTTGAGAGCTGCCGTACGGCAGGGGCCTCGTCCGCCTCCCTTGTCCGGTTGAGTGCCGGCAGGGCGGAGGTAGAGGCGGAATTTCAGGGTTCCGCGACGCAGCTTGTTTCCTCGCTGCTCAGGGCAAGAAGAGACCTGGCGGAGGAATCTGTTGAGGGAAACACGATCCGCCTCGGGAAACAGTAAGGCGTCATTCGGGAAAGGGAGGGAATCAAGATGCACACCAGGAGGACAATAAGCAGGAACGTTTTCCTTGCGGCAGCCTTCGTTCTTTTATGCATTACCGGTCTTTCGGCACCCGCTGCCGGTGAAGTAAGCCTCTTCATCGACGCACACACGGTGAGAGTACACGACCCCGCCATCGGCGGACAGTCCGTATTGAACGATTTCCGGACGCAGGGTCACCGGACACACAATCACCTTGCCCTTGTCTGGAGTAATGAAGCGGCCTGGGTCTACGACATACGGACCTCCCAGTGGCTTTCCCAGGGCAATTTCCGGACTCTCCTCGGGACACTGTCGGACGAGTTCGCTCTTGTCTGGAATCAGAACGAGGCTGCGGTCTTCGACGCGAAAAAGCAGGAATGGATCCGGAGCGACTCCATGCCGTGGACCATCACCGGCGCGGTCCTCTCCCGGGGCATGGCAGCCCTGACGGGCGACGACGGGTTTGTGGTCTATGATCCGGTCCTCAAGCAGTGGCAGTACGCCAACGATTTTCCAGTGAAGAAGGCCCAGGCGGGAGATGTCCTTGCAGCCGCATGGGATGAGAGTTCTCTCGTCCTTTACGACCTTACCCTTCACCAGTGGATCCTGAAGGAAGGGGTATCGGCACAGGCATGCATCATTGACGGACATAAGGCTTCTGTTTTCACGGCGGACAAGATCCTCGTATACGACGCCATGTCCCACCGGTGGAGCGAGAAGAACCGTTGAAACTGAACGGGAGTCTCCAGGAAGGGAGGGAACGAACATGAACGCAAATTTTCGCAGGTCCATCATTTCCGTACTGATCCTATTTCTGGCCCTCCTTCCTCTTCGGGCCGGCGCAGCCCCGATGACAGTAGCCGTTCATCCCTTCCTTTCCCAGGGGGCAAGCTTCCATCTCGGGTCATCCATCAGCGAGATCGTTTCCACATCACTTGCCGGGGCACGGGACATCACCGTGGTTGAACGGATGCGCCTGGCCGAGGCTGCACGGAAGCAAAAGCTTGCCATGTCAGGCGTTGTGGAGACATCCACGGCTGCAAGAGCCGGAAAACTCGTCGGTGCGCGCTATTTCATCCTCGGCGCTGTAAGCCGCTTCGGAGCACTTCTGATCGTCACGGCACGGCTTGTGGACGTCCAGAGCGGCAGAGTACTGGAGAGTTTCGAGCAGACCTCGAAACAGGGGGAGGATGAGATGGTCCTCGTTTCCAGGAATCTCTCAGCGGAACTGCTGGCGTTTCTGAGCGGCGATTCTCCGGCTCCCGGAGATCCGCAGAAGGATTACAGGTACTATCTCTACGAGGCTCTCGGTTATTACAACCTCGGCCAGTACCGGAAATCTCTCCCCTTCTGGGAGAAAATGACACAGCTCAGCCCGCGCAACGGACTGCTCCGGTTTGTCGTCGCAGGCATCTACTTTCAGGCCAAAAGGTATTCCGATGCCCTCCTCGCAGCACAGCAGGCCGTCACATGGGACCCGTCCTTTGCGGAAGCACATCTTCTCGAGGGAAAAGCCTACTTTCTTCTCGGAGACAACCACAAGGCGACCCCTCCCCTTGACAGGGCGCTTGAACTGGATCCCGGACTGACCGAAGCGCTTTTTCTCAAGGGATCGGCGTTCAAGAACAGGAAGCGGGTGGAAGAAGCTGCAGACTATTTCCTGGAGGCGATACAGTCAGACGAATCCTATGTACCCGCATACCTGGCTCTCGGCCAGCTGCTCCTTGAGAACGGAGCGGCTGACGAAGCGGCGGGGGTGCTTCTCTCCGGGATGAAACACCAGCCGGAGAACGGTACCCTTCGTTTCCTCCTGGGAACGGCGCACCTTATGCGGGGAGACCTGAAGGGAGCCAAAGAACAGGCAGCCGCGCTGAAGAAAATAGACGAAAAGCTCTCCAAAGAGCTTGAGGCACTGTGCAGCAAAAACAATTAAAGTTTTCAGAGAGGAAGTGAAAGGGTATGAAAAACCGGAATATTTTTCTCCTGAGCGTGTTGGTGATCGGATGTGCCGTTCTCTTTTCACCAGTCCGCGGTTTCGGATGAAGCGGCGGTGACGGGGGCGGCGGGGCGTCGTCCACAGCGGAGGAAAAGGCGATCGAGAGAATTGTGAACGTGTTCATCTCGAAGGGAACTCTTGAAGGCAGGGACCTGAACGAGGCAGTCAAGATGGCGGGTTCGATATCAAAGGACGCGGAATGCAGGGCGGCATACCTCGCGGGTGCAAGCCTCCTGAGGAATGGAGAATACGAACAAGGGCGGGAGTTCATGCTGAAAGCCCTCGACGGCTGTTACGATTTATCCGCAAATTTATGGGGAGATATGGAGAAGCTCCGGACGATCGTCGCGGGAGAGCTCGCCCTTCACGCAGGAGGCAGGGGAGACTTCCAGACCATAATATCCGTTGAAGAGAAACTGGCAAAGGATCTAGCTACAGACAGGCTTCTGGTCCGGGACGCAAAGTGCATTCTCCAGGGACGAACGAAGCTCAGGGACATACTGAAATACCACAAGGCCCGGGCCTACCAGGCGTCGAAGATGCCCGCAGAGGCGAAAAACACTCTTAAAGAACTCCAGTTTGCATCGGGAAAGGTGTTCGTCGACGGCAATGTCGTGGGGCTTAAGGACGCCATTGCGAAACTGCAGCTCCAGGTGGACGGGAAGGCGCTCCTGTATCTGCTGAGGGTTTCCTGGTGCTGACAGGCCGGGTAAAATGGAGGCGGCAGAAAGATGAATAGCGGAAGAAAAGGGGGTGCACTGATCCTTGTTCTCCTGGTCTGTGCCGCGCTTGTTCTCACCCCCTCTCCGGCCGCGGCGGAAATGGTGCTGGCCATTCCTGACTTTCAGGCGGTCGGGTGCATGCCCTACCTGGGCCCGGCAGTGGCTGAACAGGTCAGGAACAAACTTACAAACCGGGGGCCATGGACGATACTGGAATCCTCGCAGATGAACAGAATAGCATCGGAACACCGGCTTTCAATGTCAGGCCTCATGGACGGGAAAAAGGCGGTCTCAGTCGGGAAGGTACTGGGTGCCCAATATCTCATCCTGGGAAGCGTCAACCTCACGGGATCTGTGTTCACCCTGGCCGCCCGGCTCGTGGACGTGGAAACGGGAACAGTCTATTCCGGCTTTCAGACCGTGACCCATGAAGGGGAAGAGGGGCTTATCTCCGCAGCTGAAATACTGGCGGACGATATTGCCATGGAACTCGGCGGACCGGACGTGTGAGGATCGAAACGAAAACGGGCGACAAAAGAGGGGCCGGGGTGAACCCGGCCCCTCTTCTCTTTTCGAGCAGCAGATTTACGGCTTTATCTTCTTGAAGAAGACTGCCTTCTTTGCCTCGATGTCAGAAACGAGCATGATGCCGTCCTTGTCCTTGGGATTGTGGAACTCGTCCATGGTCAGGGTGGCATGCATGAGTTCAAGGCCCTTCGTGGCCTCGAGAGCATCACGGACCTTCACAGGGTCATCGCTTCCGGCACGCTCCATGGCATCCTTCACCCAGTAGACGCTGTCATATGCCATGACTGCATTCATGAACTCCATGCACTCCGTGCCGGTCTGCTCCTCGTATTTCCTGAAGAAATCGGCGAGGGTGGGATCGGCCTTGTCTACGTGGCTCACCCAGTAGGTGCCCTTCATGGCGTCGCCTGCGATCTCCCACATAAAGTCGCCGTAGCCGTCTCCGCCGATGATCTCGATGTTCAGGTCAAGTTCCCGGGCCTGCTTCACGGCAAGGGGAAGGCACTTGCCCATGGTGGGGATGATCAGCACGTCGGGATTTGCGTTCTTAATGACCGTAAGCTGGGCACGGAAGTCCACGTCCTCCGCCCGGTGCCCTTCGTCAGCCACGATCTCTCCGCCGTACTCCTTGAATGACTTCATGAAGAACTCGCGGAGCCCCTGGGAATAGTCGCTGGAGACGTCGTAAAGAACAGCGGCCTTTTTCTTTTTCAGGTCCTGAGCGGCAAACACGGCGATCATCTTGCCCTGGTAGGGATCAAGGAAGCAGATGCGGAAGTTGTACGGGCGAACCTGCCCCTTCTCGTCCATAGTCACGAGGGGGTTCGTAGGGAGGGTCCCGATATGGGGAACCTTGCCCCTGTTGAAAACTGGCGCGGCTGATATGCAGAGGCCGCTTCCGCTGGGGCCGATGACCACGCTGACTTCGTCCTGTTCCACAAGGCGCCGCGCGGCATTGACCATATCCTCCTGCCGTGTGCGGCAGTCGTACATGATCACTTCCACCGGCCTGCCGAGGATACCGCCGGCCGCGTTGATCTCGGCAACGGCGATCTTCACCGACTCGACCTCCGCCACTCCGTAGGCCGCGAAGTCTCCGGTAACAGTAGCTATTTCACCGATTTTAATGGGATCCGCCGCAAATGCGGGAACAGCAAAAAGACACAGAAGGAACACCAGCGCCACAACTTTACGAATACTGCCCAGACTCCTCATTCTTTCAACCTCCCTAAAAATTATGGATGGACTTCACGGAACAAACACAAAAAACGTATTCTGCCGCCTGCTTCTTCTTCAGCTGCTGTCTGAAAAAACACCGAACAATTCCTGTTGATTCTTTGTATATCTTACTACACCGGGCCCTTTTCCGCACCATTTATTCTTCCGGTACATACAGGCCGGCCGGGTTCGAACCAATAAGTCCCGCTTCCAGCAGGTCTTTGGCGACGGGGGAAAGCGCTGCGGCCTGATCTTCGTCAAGGAGTGGGAAATACGTCAGTTTTTCAAAGGCATCCCCGATGTATTCCAGATCCTCGTCCGTCTCCATCCAGTTTCTCCCGTCGAAGCGGACCAGCCGGAGCGGACGGGAATATGCACGGAGGGTCTTCTGCCCGATGGTGTTGAAGTAGAAATCGAAATAGGACATGGCCAGCTCCCGCAGGCTCCGGTAAACCGGCTCCCGAAAGCGCAGGGTCGTGAAGTTGGACTTGGCTACCGCTCCCCAGTAATTTCTCTCCCGAAAGACCGCTATGACGTGATCATCGTCATTCCATGCCTTGAGATCGACGAGCAGGGGTGGATGTCCAAGCCCCCTGAGACATGCGGCGGCGAAAAGGGCTCCCTCGAAACAGTGGGCGTTTCTCCCGGAAAAGACCCTTTTCGGCGATTTGCACTCCACCACAGAATTATATGGAATGGAATTGAGAAACAGCTGTATTTCCCAGGGACTCCTGAACTCATTGAGGAACATGGTTTTTTCCTCCGGTCCCTTCTTTTTTCTTTTCATTCCCGCACCCCTTCACACGTTCTTATTCATCCAGGTATGAATCGAAATACCCGGAGATGTGGACTACGGGGGTCCCCTTGTCTCCCGATCCGGAGGTCAGGTCGCAGAGGGAACCCACAAGGTCCGTGAGCCGCCTCGGTGTTGTGCCGAGCGTGGAATGGCTGAACCGGTCCATTTCACCCTTCATCCTGATGGCCTCCCTGACAGCTTCTTCAGGGGACTTGTCTCCGGCATTGTCGGCAATGTACTTGAGTTTTATTTCCTTAGGCATACCCAGGAGTCCGTCCGTAAAGCCCGGCGAAACGACCGGATCGGCAAGCTCCCAAATGCCGCAGACCGGATCCTTGAATGCTCCGTCACCGTAGACGAGCACCTCAATCTTCTTCCCCGTCCGGACAAACAGTTCTTCTTGAAGTTCCTTTGCGAATTTTCCGCTGTCCCTCGGGAACAGCTTCAGCGTGCCGTCATTGGTATAGTTCGAGCCGAGAAGACCGAACTCGGGATTGTAACCCATTCCGTCCCTGCGGGGGGCGGTACAGAACTGGTCGATGGAGACGACCTTCGCCCCGGCCTTCTCGAGGATCTCCCGATGGAGGAACCGTGCATGGATACTCGCGACTATGACAGTGTCGGCAAATTTCAGCGCATCCAGCGGGTTGTTGCCGAAGTGGATCTCCACGCGTCCCGGATCCATTTCCCTGTAATACTTCACGTAATCGACCCCTGTGAAGGGATGTATATAGCGGCCGAAGACCTCTTCGTACTCCTTTTCCCCGAAAAGATCCGCTGAAAGCATTCCGGCCCGGAGGTAATAGTTCCTGGGTTCGATGACGAGGTTTCCCACTTCGTCAGCCGGATAGGAAAGAAGGATATGGACCTTCCCCCGCACTCCGCCGATAATGCCCTTCAGTATCTGGCCGAATCGGTTTCTGCTGAGAATGGGAAATATAAGGGAAACATCTCCTTCAGGGACAAGCCGCCGCGTATCCTCCGCGATATCCTCAAGTGTCGCGTAGTTTCCCTGGACCCGTGCCAGTAGAGACTCTGTGACACCCACTATATCCCCGTCGCGAAAATCAAAAAGGTCCCTTTCAGATTTCGATGCTTTCAGAAGTTCCGTGCACACAATGTCCACAAGATCCGCATCTTTGGATACGACCGGCAGGCGTATTCCCCGGGAGACCGTTCCGATATGTCTCATGGCGCCTCATTCCTTCCGAAGAGGGTTATGTATGGCTGGAGCTGCGTACGCTTTCTCCTGCCTGGCGTATTGTACCATTTTTCCCGAACGGCATAAAAGTGTGCCGCAGAAAACCCTGCGGAAATGAAAATACGGCCGGAACCGTTTCCCAGGCCGAAAAAAAGGTCCCGCGGCAGGGGCTGCGCTGCGGGGCCTCGAATTGGGGGGAATCCCCCGCGGAATGTTTCAGCTGTTCTTTCTCAGCCTGTCGAGTTCTATCTTCAGGCGGCCTATCTCTTCATAAAGGGGAGCGGCGGACTCTTCATACCTCTTCTTCTCCGGTTTTTCGGCAAAGACAAGCCTCCCGTTGGACTGCAGCTTTTTCTTCCACCTGCATATCTGCTCCGGCGAAACCCCGAACTCATGTGACAACTGGGCAAGGGTCCGGTCCTCCTTGCATGCCTCAAAGGCAACATGAGCTTTAAAGTCCGTTGTATACCTTTTTCTTGGTTTCGACATCCGGATCACTCCCC
>JAAYJB010000469.1 GCA_012523155.1 Synergistaceae bacterium
CCGGGAGCTCCGCTCCTTCTGTTTGTACGGGGAAAATGGCCGCTTTCCGGAATCGCTGCTGCCGTTGTGGGAACCAGGAAGTGCAGCTCTTACGGTTTCCGGACGGCAACAGAAATAGGAAAGGCTGTCGGGGACGCTGAAGGGATCGTTGTCAGCGGAGGGGCCATAGGCATTGACCGTGCCGCCCACGAAGGATGCCTCTCTTCCGGGGGGAACACTATCGCGGTGCTCGGGAATGGCGTTGATATCACATACCCCGGGGGCCACGAGCGTCTTTTTGAAAGAATCGTTTCCGGGGGAGGAGCACTGGTCAGCGAATACCCACTGGGAACTCCTCCAAGGCCCTGGCGTTTCCCCGAAAGGAACCGGATAATTGCAGCCCTTGCTGAAAAACTGGTGGTGGTGGAAGCCCCGATAAAAAGCGGTGCAATGGTCACGGCCAGGCTCGCTCTCGAAATAGGGAGGGAAGTGTGGGCCGTACCCGGCCGTATCTCCGAGGAAAACTGTTCAGGGTCCAACCGGTTGCTTTATGACGGTGCTCTTGCTCTTGTATCTGTATCGGATTTTGTATCCCTTGCCTTCGGCAGACAGCTGGGACTGTTCCGGCAGAACGACAGCCGGGAAAGTGTCTCCGCATTGACTGAAAAAGAGCAAAGAATTCTTGCCGTTTTAAAAAAATCTGGAGAAAGAACTGTTGACAACCTCGCAGTTGAAGGTACAATGTCTCCCGCTGACGTTTTTTCCTGCCTGGCCACACTGGCTGCGGCGGGGCGCGTCTTTCCCTCGGGTCCGGGACGCTGGAGCGCCGTTCCCGGGTAAATTACAAAAAACGGAAAGGAAGAGCCCTGGTGCCGAACACATACAAAAAAAACCGCAGCAAAACTATTGCAGGACGCCTGTCGGACGGACTTCTTGTCCGCCGTATCCTTCATGACTGTGAGCGCAGGTATCTTGCCCCTGAAGCGCAGGGAGTGATCTATCGCTATATTGCAACTGAGGAAGTACCTCTGGATATAACGGAAAGAGCGATCCAGGAAGCCGTCTCCCTTGGTGCTCTGAAGAACTCTGCCGTGGATGTCGTTCTCTTCGAAGCCATAGTGGATGCCATCCTGGACGATCGTTCCTTTGAAATTCCCGGAAACCCTTCCGAGAAAGTCTATCCTTCCAGCTGCTGGATCTGTTGAGGACGGGAGCTCATGGCGAAAAAAAAAGCGACCGTGGGGAAAGTTGCTGCTCAGGCCGTTTCATCCACATCACGAAAGAAGAATACGGACATAAAGAAAAAAGAGGCTCCCGCGGAAAAATCAGCTTCCACTAAAAAGGTGAAGAAGGCCCCGCCCTCTTCCCGTGGAGGAAAGAAAGCCCTGACGAAAAAAACAGCCTCAGTTTCAGTTGCTGACAAAGCCGGCGGAAAAACCCTTCTCATCGTTGAATCGCCCACAAAGGCAAAAACCCTGACGAAAATTCTTGGATCGAAATATATAGTGAAGTCGAGCGTCGGTCATATACGGGATCTTCCGAAAAGCCGTCTTGCCATCGACGTGGAAAATGACTTCGCTCCTGAATATATCCTCGTAAAGGGAAAAGCAAAGGTAAAAAACGAGATAACCTCGCTTGCCGGGAAGGCTTCGAAGGTGATCCTGGCCTCTGACCCCGACCGGGAGGGCGAGGCAATTGCCTGGCATCTCTGTGAATTGCTCGGAATCGACCCTGATTCCCCATGCAGGGTCAGGTTCTACGAAATTACACAGGGTGCGGTGAAAGAAGCCGTAAAAAACCTGGAACCGGTGAACATGAACAAGGTTGAGGCCCAGCAGGCACGGAGGATCCTGGATCGTCTCGTCGGGTATACCCTCAGCCCGCTTCTCTGGAAGAAGATCCGCAGGGGACTCTCTGCGGGAAGGGTCCAGTCGGTGGCTCTCGCCCTCGTATGCGCCAGGGAACGGGAGATCCGGAATTTCGTTCCCAGAGAATACTGGATCGTTACGGTGGCGGCAGTCGCAGAGGACGGAAGAAGATATGTCCTGAAAGCGGACAGCCTGGACGGGAAAACCCTCTGGAAAGAGGGGAAATCGCTGCTGATCGATTCGCAGGAGATCGTGGATACTATTCTCGGCGAGATCGCGGGGTCGCCTCTCGTCGTAACGGATTTCAAAGTACGGGAAAGCCTTCGCGCAGCCCCCGCACCCTTCAAGACGAGTACCCTCCAGCAGGAGGCTGCCCGTCGTTCCGGACTTTCGCCCCGAAGGGCAATGAGAATTGCCCAGGAACTCTTCGAAGGAGTTTCCATTCCCGGGCGCGGACCTACCGGACTTATAACATACATGAGGACCGACAGCCTGAGGATCGCACCTGAAGCGGTCCGGAAATGCAGGGACTACATCTCTGCGCACTTCTCCCCGGAATACCTCCCGGCAAAAGAGAACGTGTACGCTGCAAAGGGCAGGTCACAGGATGCCCACGAAGCGATCCGTCCTACCGACGTGGAAATAACCCCGGAGAGCCTTGAAGGGATCCTCAGCTCCGACCAGATGAAGCTCTATTCGCTTATCTGGCGCCGGTATACTGCCTCCCAGATGGCGCCTGCGAAGGTGGCAAATGCGACCCTGTCCGCTTCAGCGGGAAGGGCCGGCTTCCGGCAGCTGGGCGAAACCCTTGTATTCCCAGGCTGGAGCGCCCTCTGGCCCCTTGACCTGAAAGGGGAGCCCCTTCAGCCTGCACGCAAAGGAGAAACGCTTCTCCCGGAAACCACGGAAACGGAGCAGAAATTCACACGACCGCCCGCACGGTATTCCGAGGCTTCCCTCATCAAAGTCCTGGAAGAAGAAGGAGTGGGACGCCCTTCCACATATGCGTCCATCGTTGAGACCCTTTACGACAGGGGATATGTGGTGAGAAGCGATGAACGACGGCTGCAGCCCACACCCCTGGGAGATACAGTGGATGAATTCCTCATGAAATATTTTCACGGTGACAGCCTTTCAGCCATAGTGGATACAGGTTTTACGGCACGGATGGAAGAGAACCTTGACGACGTGGAGGAAGGGAAAGTACAGTGGCTCTCGGTACTGAAAGAATTCTGGGGAGCCTTCACCCGTACCATGGAGAAAGCGGAAACTGCGAAGGCCGTACCGCCTCCTGCTCCGGAGCCCATCGGCGAGGATTGCCCTGAATGCGGAAAGCCTCTTGTTCTCAAGAACGGACGTTTCGGTGAGTTTATCGCATGCAGCGGTTATCCCGCGTGTAAATATACCCGTCCTGTTCTCGTGAAGACAGGTGCTCTATGCCCCAAGTGCAGCAAAGGCGACGTGGTGAAAAGGAAAAGCAGAAAGGGGAAGCCCTTTTACGGCTGTTCCAGGTATCCTGACTGCGACTTTGTATCCTGGAACCCCCCTTCCGGCAATTCCTGTCCCCAGTGCGGGGC
>JAAYJB010000470.1 GCA_012523155.1 Synergistaceae bacterium
CGAAGGGCCCGCATCCTTGCCGCGGACCTCCTTTCCCGGGCAGATGCCGCCAGAAAGTCTCTTGAGGAGACGGAAGAGGCTCTTGGTATCCTTCTTGCAGCCGTCAAGTCTGCTCCCCGGCTTACGAGCCTGGCCGTGACCGTACCCGCCGGCGGGGAACCTGGAAAGAGGCTGAATTTTTCGGCAGATATGGAGAACGCTCCCGCTTCCGCAGTTGTCCGGTGGGACTTCGGTGACGGAACTTTGGCTGAAGGCCGTACGGCAGTCCACGCCTATTCAAAAGAGGGGAGCTACAAGGGATCGGCCGTCCTTCTCCTGGAGGGAAAACAGGCAGTCCGGAAAGACTTTTCCGTGAAGGTTGTTCCAGCAGTAAGCACCGCGGGTCAGCCGGGAGTCCTTCCTGTCGTTCCAGGCGTTCACGAAAAGATCAGGGCGTTTTTCGGCCTTTCGGATATCCCGGAGGGGGAGCGGAAGAACCGGGAGAACGTGCCGAACGGATATTACCTGAACACTGAGATCCTGAACTCCGATTGTTTTCTGCTGTATCTTACCCCGGAAGGAAAAGAGCTCAAGGTCAGCTTCAAGGGTGGGGACAACCTTCCCGATCCGGGAGCGAACCGCCTTTTAGCCATTGCAGGAACCCTGGCCTACAACAGGAAAAGATCAGTAGTAGGGTTCTTCCTCGACGGAAAAAACAACCTTCAGGAAAGGTCGCCCCAGGATGTGTACAGCGGCGGAACGGTGGTGAACTATTCCGTCGCCGATCTCCGACTTGCTCCCGACCCCGGTGAAGCGAGGCGGTTCCACCGGGCCCGCTTCGGCCTGGACGGGTCCATGACGGCGGAACATCTGAAAGCCCAGGGGATAATCATCCTGACGAAAGGCAATACTCGCATATCGAAAAGGGGACCCGCGGCCCCGGAGGAATTCGGCACGTGGGTCTACGGTGTTGTGGAGGGTGATTTCATTCTGAATCTCTCCATCAACCGATGGTCCATACGACCGGATAACTGGAATCCCCCGGCCTTCGATCCCGACGAAGCGGCGTGGAAAATCTTCGAGATTTTTTCAATCGCTGATCTGTCGGACAGGAGATACTGATGCCGCAGGAGAAGTTTCTTCACGGTCCCTTTCTGGCGGACCGGAAAAGTATCTGGACGCAGGAATAAAGGAGGTCGCTGATCATTCGAATACCTATTCCCTATGGAAATGTATCTTTATCTATCGAAATACCTGACTCCAGGGTAAAAGCCGTTCTTACATCGGATCTGCACGAGCTTAAGGCAGAAACGCCCGGGCAGGAGATCGTCAGGAAATCACTTGAAAACCCAATAGGTTCGGCCCCTCTGAGAGAACTGGCCAGGGGAAAAAAGAACGTGGTCATCATATCCAGCGATCACACCAGGCCGGTGCCGAGTTCGATCATCACGCCCCTTCTTCTCGGGGAGGTACGGACCGGAAATCCTGATGCGGAAATAACGATCCTTGTTGCTACGGGAGGGCATCGGAAGACGACCGAGGAAGAACTGCTGAAAAGGTACGGTCAGGAGATCGTGAAAAATGAACGGATCGTCGTTCACGACAGCCATGACGACGGTGATCTGGTCCATGTGGGGAGACTCCCCTCGGGAGGCGACCTCATCCTGAACCGTCTCGTGGCAGAAGCGGACCTCCTGGCGGCAGAGGGGTTTATCGAACCCCATTTTTTCGCGGGATACTCAGGAGGCAGAAAAAGCGTGCTCCCCGGCACCGCAGGCTACATGACGGTCATGGCGAACCATTGCGCGGAATTCATCGCCCATGAACGTGCACGAACAGGTATCCTTGAAGGCAACCCGATCCACGGGGATATGGTTTATGCAGCAAGAAAAGTGGGACTTGCCTTTATATGCAACGTGGTGATCGACTCGGAAAAACGGATAGCTGCGGCTTTCAGCGGTGATATGGAAAAGGCTCACGCTGCGGGCTGTTCCTTCGTTGGAAAGTACGGGAAAGTCAGGGCTGTTCCAGCTGACATCGTCGTAACAGGCAACGGCGGTTATCCCCTGGATCAGAATCTCTACCAGGCGGTAAAAAGCATGACTGCCGGCGAGGCGACCTGCAAAAAAGGCGGGGTCATTATCGTGGCTGCCGAATGCAGCGACGGTCACGGAGGAGAAGCCTTCTACCGCACGTTCGAGAAAATAACCACCCCCCGGGGGATAATGGACATGATCATGGCCCGGGCACGTGATCAGACTCAGCCTGATCAGTGGCAGATCCAGATTTTTGCAAGGGTCCTCATTGACTTTACGGTCATTATGGTTACATCCGTCCCCAGGGAAATGGTGGAACACCTCAACATGAAATGGGCTCCGTCCCTTAAAGCAGCCCTGGCTATGGCAGAAAGCATACTGGATGACCCGAAAGCGTCAGTAACGGTCGTTCCGGACGGGGTTTCCGTTATAGTTGAAGCCGTCTGAACCTCCGATGCAAACGATTTAATTGCAGTCCTTTGATATAATTCGGGTTGTAAAAGAAATCCGGATAACGGCTGTTTTTCAAATATAGGGTTCAATATTTCCATTACAGGGAGGATATAATGAAAAAACCTCGAATAGGTATTACGATCGGCGATCCCTCGGGGGTCGGCCCTGAAATTTCACTGAAAGCGCTGAGGAACGAGGAAGTGCTCTCCTCATGCATACCTGTCCTCTACGGGGACGCATCTGTGCTGAATAGAGCGGCCTCGATCGTCAACTGCAGCCGCGAGATCGTCACACTGGAAAGA
>JAAYJB010000471.1 GCA_012523155.1 Synergistaceae bacterium
ATACCAGGACCAGTATCTTGTAAATTCCCAGGAAGAAATACATGGCAACTTCGAACGTTCCCTTGTCGAGGTCGAACCATCTGCGATGAAGGGCGAAAATTTTATCCCCGAGTAAAACAAATGCAGCGGTCATCCCCCCGAGAATCAGGTAGTTGATGACAGTACACCAGAAGAAAAACCAGCAAAGCGTGCCGATGTGCATGAAACGATCCCTCCTTGAAAAACTCGCGCCGGATCATAAACCGGCATTCTTTCATCCCTCCGCCGTGCCATGGCTCCATTAAGCATTATACAACAGAGAGAAGGGACCGTTGAATCACTCTTCTCTCAGGAGAACTGCCGTGCTGTTTCCTCCTTGAGAAACCGCTGGATCTCGAACTCGTACCCGCCCGGGCCCTTGAAGAAAAAGCACTCCACAGGAAAGCTTTCAGGTCTCCGGACCGGCGTTTCCATCCGGACACCCCGTGACACCAGGTAGTCGTACCATTCCTGCACTTTTTCCGCAACTATGGTTATCAGGACAGCGTTCTTCTCCTGGGCCCTGCAGTGCCCTTCCTTTTCATCCACTATCCCGATGAAGGCGTTCCCGCAGAGCCGGTAGATCTTCGCCGCCCCCTGGTCGTCCACCAGTTCGAGCTTCAGAATGTCCTCGAAGAAAAAGGCTGCCTCCGCCAGGTCCTTAAAATAAAGAAACGTGATCTGTGAATCCAGTCTGCAAGGGAGCATGCGTGCACCTCCTGTTTTCAGAATGAGAAATGAACCAGGCTGCTTTCAATATAGCGCTGCGGACAGGTCAGCTCCCGTGCCGCAGCACCCTGCCGGGAAGCTCCGGCATCGTCTTTCCGTTTTCCACCACAACTTTCCCGTTCACGAGCACATACGGAATGCCTTCCGGGTAAGCCTGAGGGACCTCATACGTAGATTTATCCGCAATCTTTTCGGGATCGAATATCACGAGATCGGCCCAGTACCCCTCCCGGATCGTGCCGCGGTCACTGATGCCCAGGATCGATGCCGGGAAGGACGTTACTTTCCGGACAGCCTCCTCAAGGGTGAAGAGCGGCTTTTCCCGCACGAAGCGCCTGAAGAAGCATGGATACGCCCCGTACAGTCTGGGGTGGGGCTTCCCGCCGAAAATGCCGTCGCTCCCCACAGTCCCCCGGGAGTGGCCGAGCACTTTCTCAAGAACGGTATCGGACCCGTAAAAGCTGATCATGGTGACGGCGAGTTTTTCCTCCGCAAGAAGATCCATGACCATGTCGACGGGGTCTTTTCCCAGCCGCTCCGCTATGGCCCGGCAGCTGAGTCCCTCCATCCACTTGTTCCGCTCCAGCTGGACGGCCGTCACGATGATATTCTCCCAGCCCACGGATATCTGGCGGTTGTGCCACACGTCAAGGCCTTTCTTGAAGTCGGCGTGGATCTTTGCCCTGAAAGACGGTTCCCGCAGGTTCCGGATCAGCGCCTCGGTGCCCTCGTTGAACGTCCAGTTGGGCAGGACCGCCGTGAGGACGGTACATCCGGCAAGGTAGGGATACCTGTCCCACGAGATGCTTCCGCCCTTTTCCGCCATCTTTTCCGCCTTCTCCAGCACCTCATCCATGATCGGCCAGTTCACCTTTCCGTAGGCCTGGAGATGGGATATCTCGAGATGGGCGCCTGACTCAAGGGAAATCCTGGAGACCTCATCGAAGGAACGGGAGAGATAATACCCCTCGTCCCTCTGGTGGACGACGAAAATGCCGTCCTTTGCGCCCACTTCTTTATTCAGCTCAATGAGTTCGTCGGTATCCCCGTAGGGACAGGGAGGATAGATCAATCCTGTGGAAAGGCCAAAAGCCCCCTCCTCCAGAGACTCCCGAACGATGGATCTCATGTTCTGAAGCTCTGCCGGGGTCGCGGCCCGCTCCTCCATGCCGAGGGCTTCGATCCGGACCGGACCGTGGCACAGCAGTACCGCCGCATTGTTGTTCAGCCCTCTCTTCCCCAGAGCTTCCAGGTACTCCGGAAAACTCCTCCACGACCATTGTTCATCGGGAATGATTCCGTCCAGGCCGGCCAGCAGGTCCTTCACGATCTGCAGGCTTCCGCTGCCGACAGGCGCAGCGCCGAGCCCGTCCTGGCCGAGTACTTCCGTAGTGACGCCCTGGCGGATTTTCGCGTCGGAAGGTTTCTCCCTGAAATATTCAAGGTCCGTATGGCTGTGCATATCTATAAAACCGGGAGCAACGGCAAGCCCCGCGGCGTCTATGATTTTTGCAGCCTCACGGTCTATTTTCCCCACCAGGGCAATCTTTCCGCCGCTTATTCCCACATCTGAGTGAAAGGGCTTCCGTTCCCCGGTACCGTCGATCACAAGACCATTCTTTATCACAAGATCGAGCATCGCTTCCGCCTCCTGAATAGTTCCTTTTTCTACACGTCCGGGCCGTACAGCCCTTTCTTGCTGGTCTTTCCTCCGCAGGCTGCAAGCGCTTCCGCAAACCTGACCCCGTACAGCACACCATCGATCACGGGAACACCTACAGCCCCGGATGTCTTCCGGTCCAGCCCCGCGAGGCCTGCACAGCCGAGGGTGAGGACCTCTGCACCGTCCTCTTCCACTGCTTTCCGGGCGGCCGCGATGACCTTGTCGCTCATATCCCCAGGGCCGTCGGGATCGATGGAGCGGACGGAGGCGCACCGGGACTCGAAGCCGAGCTTTCGGACGAACCGCTCCTTCATGGAAACGCCCCGGGGCCCCATCTGGATAACCGAGAATTTTCCGCCGAGCATCATGGCGGCCATCATGGAAGATTCCCCGATACCGACCACCGGCTTTTCCGTCATCTCCCGCAGGATATCGATGTTCACATCACAGGTACAGGCAACAATGAACGCGTCAAAGGCATCCCCGTTTTCCTTCATGATCTGTATCATGCCCGGGCCGCATGCGATCTCGTCAATATGGTTGTCGATCAGCAGGGGCGCCCCCGGCGTGCTTACGCAGGTGAGCTCCGTGCCCGGTGAGGCAACACTCTGCGCACATTCCCGGATAAGGGAGGTGAACTCATCGTTCGAATTGGGGTTGATGATCAGTATCTTCATGGCCGAACCCCCTATCTCTTTATCTTCATGGGGTAAAATGTGCCGTACCCTTCGCCGGCGCATATTTTTACGCCGTCGAAGACCGTGGTGCCCCTCACGATGGTTTTCACCACTTTCCCCCTGAAAGTCTTTCCTGTATACGGGCTCCACTGGTTCCGGTAGAAAAGGTCTTCGTTTCTGAGCACCCATTCCGCATCAGGGTCAACAAGGGCAAAATCAGCGTCCATCCCCGGTGCGATGTCCCCCTTCCTGTCTGAAAGGCCGAAGAGCTCCGCGGGGCGGCGACAGCAAAGCCGGACCAGCCGCTCCCAGGAGAGGCCCCGCTTTCTGCCCTCCGTCAGAACGACGGGAAGCAGCGTCTGGACACCGGTGCATCCCTCCGACACCGTCCAGAAGTTTCCTCCTTCGGGAGTTTTCTTTTCAAATGCGTGGGGCGAATGGTCGGAGGCGATCATGTCAACGGTGCCGTCCAGCACATATTTCCAGAGCTCCTCCACTGTCTCCCTTTTGCGGACCGGGGGATCGCACTTCGCGAAGGCTCCTCCTTCGATCAGG
>JAAYJB010000472.1 GCA_012523155.1 Synergistaceae bacterium
GCGAAGACAATGAAGGGCAACAGGATAGCAGCTACACCGATGCTGCTCGTCTCCCGCGTATCCCCCAGGAAAATGCCGCAGAGCGCGCCTGTGACCATGAGAACTGCCGTTGTATGATCGTTCATGCTCCCCCAAACTCCGCCCTGGAATGATTTAAAATATGTTGTAGTGAGAATTAGAAGTACAGAACCAAGGCAAAAATAGAGCTTCAGATAGAAGACCAGTTTTTTTCTTCCTGTTAGGGTTCCCACGAAAGCGCCGAAAACAAAAAAAATAAATGCGGATAATACGACCCAGAATCCCTCCGTACTCCCCCATTTTGATTCAGCGTGGTAAAGAGAGGAAAAAAGCACCAAAAGCAGAAAAAGAGCAAAAACAATGAGTACAGGGGCTAATTTTTTTGCTCTGAAAATCCGCCACGTTTCTTCCTGCAGGAAGTTCTTCAAAAGAATGAACACAAGCACCAGCAGAAAGGGCAGCACATACCCTACTCCCCACAGGGGGGCAAACACGCTGCAGAGGAAAAAAACAAGAGCCTGGATTTCCTTCTCTTCGACTTTTTTTTGTAAGCCGTTCATCTCGGTAACTCCTTATTCGAGGTCTTTTTAACCGAACGTTTGTTTTTCTTATCCTCATGGATTTGCCGGACTGCCAGAACAAATCCCTTTCCTGTCACGCGAAAGCCATAACGAAGAGCCATCTTGAGAAACCGTCTCATTATATTCCATGAAAAGGCCACCCTGCCCCACAAGGGAGCCCGGACAGAAGCCGTCTGCATTACAAGATACCGGTTATAGAAAAACATGGCAATTCTCTTCTCATCGGTCCGGTCCCTCGCTTGAGGGGCCTCGTGGTGAACGACATACCCCCCGGAAGGAACCAGAAGGGGTGTGTCGAAATGCAAAAAAACCCGATGGGAGAACTCCACATCTTCACTCATGGCATATCCTCCGAAGGTCTGAAGTTTTTCATTAAATTTCATTGAATGAAAAATCTCCCCCCTGAATGCCATAGCTCCACCGCTCAGCCACTCCGCAGGTCCGGGAGGCGCGGAGATTCCCTTGTTTGATCCCGAAGGGTGCACTTTCCGTTTCTTCACATAGGCAAAAACAGTATACAGTGTTTCTTTCAACTGGTCCTGCAGGGAGGGCTGTGATCCTTTTTCGTTGCTGCCATCCATGAGCCGCAGTCCTGCCCCCATGCATGCCGGGTTATTTGTGAAACATTTCTCTAGGCAGGTAAGCCCGTCTGAAGATACCTCGCAGTCATCATCGATAAAAAAAACAAAATCTCCTCTTGCCTCAGAAACGGCGTCATTTCTTTGGGACGCACTTCCTACCCTCGGGGCCTTATAATACCTGAATAAAACCCCTTTCTTTCCGAATCGGGGCGCATAATCCCCAGCTACCTTCTCAGACCTGTCATTGTCGCTCGCATCCCATACGATCACTTCGAAATCAATCGTATCCTGGGCAAGGAGCGAAGGCAGGGAGATGTCCCGTAAAGCCTCATCCCTGTTCTTCGTGGCGATTATGACGCTGATCATGGTCCATTGCTCTCCTTCAAAAAGTTTTTCACGCCCATTCCCTCGAGAAGAATTTCCACAAAAGACGAAACGTCAAAACGCTTCGCCTGTTCCGAGGACAGGAAACGGCCGACAGCTTCGAGATAGCGGTCGTATTCCTCTTCTCCCATAGACAGGAGACGGTCGTAGAGCGATTCGTAATCAGGAAATTTCCTTTTGTCAATGAACGTGTCCTGCGGGATAAACTCCTGTACCCGGTCCCAGCCGAGGTAAACCGGTACAACCCCGGCAATGAAACAGTCAAAGATCTTTTCCGTGATATAGCCGGGGAAATTTTCGGCGTTCTCATAGCAGATGCAGAAGCGGTAATTCTTCAAAATATCTTTCTTCACTGGAACACATCCCTTGTATACCGGGGAGACATTGATCGGACGTACCTGGCGTCCTTTCAGGGTCCGATAGCCGTTCCTGATATATTCGACCACTTTCTTGGCGGGGGATATATCCCAGTCATATCCGTAGAGATCAAATTCACCGGGGTGATTTTTCATAAACCAGAGAATGGCCCGGAAGCGTTCTGTGTATAGTTCATTCGGTCTTCTTTTCCACTTGTTCGCCGCCATGAGGACACACAGCTTTTTTCTGTCGGAAAACGGCAAAGGCTGCTCTGCCAGGCCCAGAGGATTGGGCCAGAAGAACGGGATTATCTCCTGTCCGCCTCCTTGTGCCATCTTCTCATCCCTGCCCCAGGAAAACACGGCTGAATACCGGCTGCGAATTTTCTCAGACCAGTTGTCCGGCTGGATAAGCGCAGACTCGAAGACGATGAGAAACAATTTTCCCCGGTATCCGGACCTTTGGAGCTTTGTCATAAAACGCTGGTTATGGTTGATGAAGAGATACCCCCAAGCCTCTCCGGGAGAGACTTCGTCACAGTGCACGAGAGAGATTCCCGATCCCTCCAGGCGGTTCCTGAGCACCCGGAGAAAGCATGTTGCTCGGTCCTCAAGATACCTCGGGTCATCGGACTCAAATACTTCCGGTGCAAAATAACTCTTTGAACCTACGACTCCTATTTTCATTGCGCTTCTCCGCCCTCTTCGTACTTCAGACGGACAATGTCGTCCTCGCCAAGGTAGGACCCGTTCTGGACTTCGATGATCTCAAGGGCGAGCTTCCCCGGATTGGCGAGCCTGTGAACCTGGTGCTTTCCAATGAACGCGCTTTCTCCTTCATGAAGGAAGAAATTTTCGTTTTCCCTCGTTATTTTAGCCGTCCCTGAAACCACGATCCAGTGCTCGCTCCGGTGATGATGATACTGCAGACTCAGTGATTTCCCGGGAAGCACCCTGATTCTTTTTATCTTGATGCCGTCACCTTCGTAGACGATCCTGTATTCCCCCCACGACCTGACACTCTCGGGTGCCTGAAATACCTCCCGCCGCTTCTCGTTCCGGAGTTTCTCCGCCACCGTCCTGACCTTTTGGGAGGTCCCCCTGGCGGAGATACAGAGGGCATCCGGGGAATCGACTACCAAAATGTCGTTAAGGCCGACTGCAGCCACCAGGCGCCCGTTTCCCCTGAAAAGGCAGTTCGTACAGTCCTCAGTGATAACATCTCCTGAAATAACGTTTCCTTGTTCATCTTTCCCGCCGATACTGTAGAAAGCATCCCAGCTGCCGAGATCCGCCCACCCGGCGTCAAGGGGCACCACCGCCATCCTGGGATAACGCTCGATGATGCCGTAGTCGATGGAAATTGAAGGAAAGGAATTGTATTGATCCAGGAGATTTATTACTCCCCCCTGCAGAAGCTCCCCTATCCTTGGCAGGTGTGCCCTGAAGGCGTCAAGGATATCGCCGAGCCGAAACAGAAAGATCCCGCCGTTCCAGAACCAGCCTCCCTCGTCTAGCAAAGCTGCTGCTCTTTTCGCATCTGGCTTCTCAACGAATTCATCGACCCGGAACCATGAACCGCGGGATTCCCCTGCCCTGATATAACCGAACCCGGTCTCCGGAGATTTAGGAGCAATTCCGAAAACAACGATGGCGCCTTCTGAAATGGCCTCCAGGCCATATCTCACAGCCTGAATAAATTTTTCGTCCTCGTTGATCACATGGTCGCTTGGACACACGAGCACGGGAGTATCTTCCGTGCAGCCCTCCTCGACAAGAGTGGCAATGCCGAGGGCTATTGCAGGTGCGGTGTTTTTTGCGCACGGTTCAACGAGAAGAAGTGATTTCTGATCCAGCCCCGCCGCTCCGGACTGCTGCAGCACAAGGTCAGAAAAGCACCCGGGAGAGATAACCTTTATTCTTTCTCCGGCCAGCGGCCGGAGACGCTTCAGCGTTCCCTGGAACAGGCTTTCATTCCCAAACAGGTGAAGAAACTGCTTCGGGAGCTCCCCCCGGGAAAGAGGCCAAAGCCTCGTTCCGCTGCCGCCTGCAAGTACTATGGCATGGAGAGATTCACCCATCGTTTTTCTCCTCCATCAATCGGGACCTGTTGGCCAGGTACCAGCGGTATGTGCTTTCGATGCCCGATTCAAGGTCGATCGCGGGCTTCCACCCGAGTGCGGTTATTCTCGAAACATCAAGGAGTTTCCTCGGAGTTCCGTCCGGCTTCGCGGAGTCCCATACAATTTCACCGCTGAATCCCGTAATCTTTTTTACGATTCCGGCTAGCTTTCTTATCGTGACTTCCCTGCCTGAACCGATATTTAAAAAGGCTGTCCCCGAATACCCTTCGAGAAGATAAACACAGGCGCCGGCAAGGTCGTCCACGTGAAGGAACTCTCTCTTCGGAGCCCCGGAACCCCATAAAACCACCTTGTCGTCGCCGTTCCGCACCGCATCATCGAATTTCCTGATCATGGCAGGGAGAACATGGGAAGATTCCGGGTCGAAATTATCGTTCGGGCCGTACAGGTTCGTGGGCATCACGGAGATGAAGGAAGCCCCGTACTGCGTGCTGTAGTACTCGCACATCTTGAGTCCCGCGATTTTTGCTATGGCATAGGCCTCATTCGTCGGTTCCAGGAAACCGGAAAGGAGCGATCCCTCACGGATCGGCTGCGGGGCGAACTTGGGGTAAATACATGAGCTTCCGAGAAAGAGGAGTTTTTTCACTCCGCTCAGCCATGCCTGGTGGATAACATTCACCTCGATGGCGAGGTTGGTGTAGATGAATTCGGCAGGATAGGCGCTGTTCGCTCCTATGCCCCCGACCTTGGCCGCTGCAAGGATAACAGCTTCCGGCTTTTCCGATCCAAAGAAGTCCCTCACACTGGACTGGTCGGTCAGGTCGAGTTCACTCCTGGTTTTCGTGAGGAGCTTCTCATACCCCTTTTCCCTGAGTTTCCGCTCGATCGCCGAACCGACAAGCCCTCTGTGCCCGGCGACGAATACAGTATTTTCCCGTGTGATCCGGGTCATTTTTTCTCACCGTCTTTTCTCAGCATCGGTCTTCAATGGCCGGGCATATCCCGTAGCCGGCCTCCCTGCACAGGAGATCCCTGCGGAAATGCTCCAGGTCGGACCGGACCATCTCCGTTACAAGCTCCTCAAAGGATACCCGGGGCTTCCAGCCGAGTAATTCTGCCGCTTTTGAGGGATCCCCGAGCAGTGTTTCGACCTCCGCGGGTCTGAAATATCGGGGATCGACCTCTACCAACACCCTGCCGGTCTCTCCGTGCAGACCTTTTTCCTCAACTCCCCTGCCCGTCCAAACAACAGGTATACCGACCTCCTGAAAGGCCCTCTCGACAAATTCCCGCACGGAATGGTTTTCCCCCGTGGCGATCACGAAGTCATCGGGTTTCTCCTGCTGCAGCATAAGCCACATGGCCTCTACGTAATCCCGGGCATGGCCCCAGTCCCGGAGAGCATCAAGATTCCCCATGTAGAGTTTTTCCTGCAGTCCGAGAGCGATTCTTGCGGCAGCCCTGGTGATTTTTCTCGTGACAAATGTCTCGCCCCGGAGAGGGGATTCGTGGTTGAACAGTATGCCGTTGCATGCGAACATTCCGTAGGCTTCCCGGTAATTGACGGTGATCCAGTAGGCGTAGATTTTCGCTGCCGCATAGGGGCTTCTCGGATAAAAGGGAGTCGTCTCCCTCTGCGGGCTTTCCTGTACCTTACCGAAAAGTTCGCTCGTTGACGCCTGGTAAAAACGGGTATTTTTCTCAAGGCCGAGGATACGGATCGCCTCGAGGATCCTCAGCACCCCAAGGCCATCGCTGTTCGCCGTATACTCGGGTGACTCGA
>JAAYJB010000473.1 GCA_012523155.1 Synergistaceae bacterium
GCGACCGTGGTGAGCATGGCTCCCGAGGAGGCGACGATCAGGGCCCGGGGAGATACCCTTTCCTTCTTCAGGATGATTTCCTGCCAGGTTTCATAGGTACCGGAACTCGTGTCCCTGCCCACCACCGCAATGGGCTTATCCTCGCCGCCGACATCTTTCCAGCTCTTTATTTTTCCGGTGTAAATGTCGCGGAGCTGTTCAATGCTGAGATCCTGGACCGGGTTTTCGGGGTGGACGATAGGAAGAAGGGCGTCCATGGCGACTGCAAAGGGAACGGGGTAATTCCCCTTCTCCACCGCGGCTTTCACCTCGGACTGCTTGATGAACCTGGAGGAATTGGCGATGTCGGTGGTCCCGTCGATGATGGCCTTGATGCCGTTGCCGCTGCCGCCTCCCGATACGCTGATCTTAATCGCACTGTCGGCTTCCATGTATTTTTCGGCTGCCGCCTGGGCAATGGGAAGGACTGTAGTGGATCCATTCATGACGAGTTCCGCACCAAAAGCCGCCCCTGATAGGGCCGTAAGGACTACAAGAGAAAGAATTGCTGCGAGTTTCCTCATGTTCAAAAACCTCCCTGTTCTCTGTTTTCTTATTTCCCCCGGGGGCCTGCCCCGGCGGATGATGCAAGTATAGGGAGGAAAGGTTACGGATGAGGGCTGAAAATGTAACAAAAGCGTTACAGCTTTTGGGGAAGTTTTTCCGTGCATGATATATACTGTGTCGGGAAAACTTTTGCGGAGGTGTTTTTATGGTAACCAAATTTCAGCCCGACAGGATACTCGGTGTTCTCGGAGGAATGGGACCGGCGGCGGCGGCGGAATTTCTCCGTCTTCTCGCCGAACGGGCCCCAGTTTCGTGCGACCAGGAGCACGCCGTCACCTACCTGCTGTCAGACCCCCACATGCCCGACAGGAGCAGCGCGATCCTTGGACGGGGGACGGACCCTACGGAGCAGCTCAAAAAGGACCTGCTCACCCTGGCCGGATGGGGAGCAGATATCCTCGCTGTCCCGTGCAATACTGCCCACTACTTCATCGACCGTTTCCGGGACGAGCTCCCGGTCCCGCTCGTCCACATCATAGACGAGACCGTGGCCGCAGCGGAGCGGATAAGCCCTGACGGAGCATGGCTCCTGGCCACAAGGGGAACCATGGACAGCGGCCTGTACCAGAAGTACGCTGAAAAACGGGGATATCGGTTCTTCGTCCCCTCCATGGATGTGCAGGAGAAGGTGCAGCAGAGCATCGAGCTCGTGAAGTCGAACCGGAAGGACGACGGCGGAAGCCTGCTCAGGAATGTCGTACTGGACCTGTGGAATGAGAGAGACCTGCCCGTATGCGCGGCATGCACCGAGCTCCCGCTGGCATACGACGCGTCGGGGCTGCCCCGGGAGAAGACCGTTTCAAGCCTGGGGGCCCTCTGCGAAGCCTGCCTTCGGGTGCTCTATCCCCATATGGCCGACTAAAGAAAGGCGCTTCGGACAAACCGTCCGGGGCGCCTTTTTTCGTCACTTTCTCACGATGTCGAAAACCGTGACCTCAGGAGGCGCAAGAAAACGGATCGGGGGTCCCCAGGTTCCGGTTCCGTTGCTGACGTAGATCCTGCTCTCCTTCCCGGGGGCGGCGTGTGCCTGCCCGCTTTTTCCGGTGGGGACGATGGCCCGCAGCCCCTTTCGATAGTCGTAGACCATCCGCGTCGCCCAGTAGAAAGGCCAGATCTGACCGCCGTGGGTGTGTCCCGAGAGCTGGAGGTCGAACAGCCCCACCGCATCGGGATCGATGGTGGGCTGATGCTTCAGCAGCAGCACGAAACGATCAAGGGGAAGACCTTCGAGTACCTTCGACTCCGGGAGCGGCTCTTCACCGAACCGCCTGGCCGCCCGGTCGTCAACACCTGCAAGGATAATGCCTCCCGCCTCGACAGCCTCGTTTCTCAACACCTTCATCCCGGAGTGCTCCTTAAAGGCAAGCGCCTGCTTCACGCCGGCATAGTACTCGTGGTTCCCCGTGACTGCGTAGGTGCCAAGCGGAAGGTCCAGCCCGCGGAAAAGGGCGACCTCTGCCTCCCGCTCCTCCATGTTGCCGTCCACGAGGTCCCCCGTGATGACGAGCATATCCGGGTCCGCGGCCTTCACGGCGTCAAGCATCAGGGCAAGTCGCTCTTCCTGGATTATCCACCCGAGGTGAACGTCGGACAGCTGGGCGATGCGAATGCGCTCGACTCCCGGGGGAAGTTGAGGGGTGGATACGGTTTTGTAGACCGTCCGAATGCTGAGTGCCTCGAACCACCCGTAAGCGCAAATGAGAACCGCCGCCCCCACCGCGATCCATGCCCTGGCCGCAGGCGACCGAAGAAGTTCACCGAAGCGGGAGGAGAGCATTCCGTCGATTCCCCAGAGGAGGACCCTCAGAAGATCGATCAGGACGAAGCAGGCGAAGGTCATGAAGATGAAGGCCATCCACATGTACCCCGAACAGGAAAGGACTTTCCGAAGCGTATGGGCATCGCCGAAGTCGAAAAGCCACAGTGCCCTGGCCCCCGCGATCATCGCAAGGGAGACAAGGATGAACAGGGCGGTCCATTTCCACCCCCGGCCGATGGCACTTCGCAGCTTGAAATAGACGTATACGTGCATGCCGCCGTAAATGAGCATGTACAGCGAAAAGAATATGGCAAAAGACTGTCGCATTCTCCATTCCTCCTGATTCTACAGTTTCAGTTTTTCCGGAACATTATATCAGCACGGGGATATATTCTGCCCGAGCCAGGGAAAAGACCGTCAGAACTTCGATTTTTTCAGCACCCACCAGGGAGCCATGCTGGAATCGAGGTGACCGCGCCCTGTCATTTCCCAAAGTATGGCGAAGGCCGACCATATACGGGTGCAGAAGGTAAACACAGGCATAAGCGGGAGGAGGGGGATGAGCCATGCATCCTCCCGGGGACGTTCCGAGAGAAAGAAAA
>JAAYJB010000474.1 GCA_012523155.1 Synergistaceae bacterium
AAAACCTATGAAGAACTCAAGGCTGCGGGCATCGAATTCAGCAACGAACCCTACCGGAACCGCCACACAGGGCGGGGCAATGTCCGCCTTCGCGACCCTGACGGCTGGCGCCTCCAGATGTGCGACGGCCAGAGAAAGGAACCGGAAAAAGGGATCCCCGAGTCCGAGGTAAAGGACGAGTTCAAGCGGTAGCCCGGGCCCGGATGCCATGCTGACAAAAAATCCCTCGACAATTCTTGGTACGATCCTTGTGCTCTTCAGCGGCGGCGTGCTGTACCTCGTGTCACAGTTTTCCACTGCGGCGGAAGAGTTTCGCGCCCTTTCCCCGAAATTTTTCCCGGATTTTCTCGGGTGGGTCCTTCTGGTACTCGGAACGATAATTTTTGTCCAGGGAGTGCGGCGGCCTCCCGCGCAGATCTTTTCCGACCGTCCGGAGAAGGCTGCAGTGGTGAGGGCAGTCTTTTTTGTTTTCCTGGTGGGTGCATACCTTTATTTTCTCCCCGCTTTGGGATTTGTTGTTGTGACTGCTCTTTTCATGCTTGCGGCACAATTTCTTCTCGGGGAAAAACACTTTATTCTGAATATTCTGCGTACGGGCGTGTTCGTTTTTCTCGTGAATTACCTTTTCTCCAGCCTGCTCCGGGTGCCGCTTCCGCTGGGCCCATGGGGATTCTGACGGTGGGGGCCCGTTTCCGCCCGCCGGCAGTGAAAGGATGAGTTTAATGTCGCTTTTAGCAGCTTTGCAGGCAGTTTTTACTTTCAAAATGATCGCCCTCATTTTCGGGGGCAGCGCCCTCGGGATCATAGTCGGCGCACTTCCCGGGCTTTCGGCCACCATGGGGATGGCCCTCATGCTTCCCATAACATTCTACATGCCTCCCTCAGAGGGGATCCTCATGCTCCTTGGTCTCTATACGGGAGCCGTTTTCGGCGGGGCCTATTCCGCTATCCTCCTGAACATTCCCGGCGCCCCTCCCTCGGTCATGACATCTCTCGACGGGTATCCAATGGCCCAGAAAGGGGAAGCGGGGAGGGCCATCAGCCTTGCAACTGTGGGCTCGACTCTCGGAGGCATCGCGGGAGTGATCGCCCTGATCATCATTGCCCCCATTCTGGCAAAGTTTGCCCTGAGGTTCGGCCCGGCGGAATATACGGTCCTTGCCGTATTTGGATTGAGTGCCATTGTCGCTGTTTCGGGAAAATCCCTGGCGAAAGGATTCGCCGGAGTCACTCTCGGCGTGCTCCTGTCCACCGTCGGAATGGACAACTTCACCAACGTGTCGCGGTTCACATTCGGCTCTATTGAACTGATGTCGGGGATCAATTTCATTCCCGTAGTGATCGGTCTTTTCGGTCTTGCGGAGGTGATCTCCCAGATCCTCGAGAGCACGAAGGAAGGAATCATAACGAAGGCGATAAACAGGCTGCTGCTTTCAGCCGGTGATTTCAGGCTGATCCTGAAAGGCCTGATCCCCGCCAGTCTCATCGGCATAGTTATAGGTGTTCTTCCCGGTGCAGGAGGTACGATCGCTTCGATCATCAGCTATAACCATGCCATGCAGTCCTCGAAAGAACCGGAGAAGTTCGGTACCGGGACGCCGGAAGGAATCATCGCCGCAGAAACGGCAAACAACGCATCGGTGGGGGGAGCAATGGTTCCCCTTCTGACCCTGGGAGTGCCGGGAAGTTCTCCCGCAGCAATCCTTCTTGGGGCGCTTCTGATCCACAACCTGCGCCCGGGCCCCATGCTTTTCACGACTCAGCCCGTATTGATCAGCACGATTTTTGTGGGGCTTCTCGTGGCCCAGTTCTCCCTTCTTCTCTGGGGGCTTGGAACGGCACGGATAGCCCCATGGATACTGGCGGTCCGGAAAGAAGTAATGCTTCCTGTCATAGCTGTCTTATGTGTTATTGGAGCCTTTGCGCTCAAAAACAGTTTTTTTGATGTAGGAATCATGCTTGTGTCGGGTATAGCAGGATTCTTTCTCAACAAGCTGGGTATAAAACCGGGAACGATCATACTGGGCCTGATCCTTGGGCCGATGTTCGAGAACAATCTCCGCAGCACCATTGAGATTTCGGGGATCGCCCCCGTGTTTACATCCCCCATCTGTGTTGTTCTCTGGGTTCTGACCGCGGCGATGATCCTGTACCCGATCTGCAGAATGCTCAGACTAAAAAAATGCGAAAGCGAGTAGAAAGGGAGGTGCAGTATATGAAATTGAAAGCGATTTTTCTTGCGGCGATCCTTTGTTTGGTTGGAGTTTTTGCGGTGCCTGCAGTTGCGGGTGAGTTCCCTGAGAGGCCTGTGACTTACATCATCGGATGGGCGACGGGAGGCGGCTCTGACCTGGTGAGCAGAGTCCTCTGTGCGGAGGCGGAGAAGCATCTTGGACAGCCCATCGTCATCGTCAACAAGCCGGGCGGCTCCGGGGCCAAGGCCTACGTGGAAATTTCCCAGGCCAAACCTGACGGCTACACCATCGGCAACACCACGGGCACGATTTCGACCCACAAGTTCATGGGAGTCATCCCCATTGGCCATGAGGCATTTGAAGTGGTCATCACCTTCAACTCCGATCCGGGTGGACTTTGGGTGAAGAAGGATGCCCCCTGGAAAGATCTGAAGGAGTTTGTAGAGGATGCCAGGAAACGTCCCGGAGAGATCACCGTTGCCGCTTCGAACCCCGGCTCCATCACCCGTCTCGGACTTCAGCTTCTCGAGCTGAAGGAAAACGTGAAATTCAAGATCGCAAGCCAGTCAGGCGGAGAGTCCGCAGGGCCTTCCCTCGTGGCCGGCGGCCACGTGGATGCCTGCCAGGCAGCCCCGGTCACAGCGAAGTCTCTTTATGACGCGGGTGAAATTCGACCGCTCGGAATCATGAGCGAAACACGTGTTGAAGCATTCCCCGATGCGCCGACCTGCATGGAGCAGGGCTATGACGTGGTCATGCACAACGCCAGGCAGGTTCTGGCCCCAAAGGGTACTCCCAAGGAAGTGGTTGACAAGCTCTACGCAGCATTCAAGGCCGCTGCCGAGAGCGAGACGTTCAAGAAGTTTATGAACGAGTCCGGCTCCATGATACTCACCTGGAACCGGGAGGAGTCCACGGAGTTCCTCACGAAGCAGGACGCACAGTTCAAGGAGCTTCTCCAGCAGGTAGGGCTGTACAAGGAAGCAAAATAACAGAGTCTCCGGATTTGCTCCAGCCTGGCCGTTATTGAAGCGGCTTATTTGTTCCCCCTCGAAAAGGGCTGCAGAAATGCAGCCCTTCTTTTGTCGTGTGCACTTCAACTGGAATCTTGAAGGATAATACATCGTATGATAGGATGATACAATGCCATATAAAGGGGGTAAAAAAAGTTGCCGATGCATTTGCGGGCAAAGAAACTGACGGAGCTCCTGATCGACGAGATAAAGGTTCTAATTGAAGCGGATTCTCTTCAGCCGGGGGATAAAATTCCCACCGAACAGGAGCTCATGCGTATTTTCAAGGTCAGCCGCACCTGTGTTCGTGAAGCCCTTTCCGTCCTCCGCCAGGAGGGGATAGTGGATATAATCCAGGGAAAGGGAACATTCCTTAAAAAACATTACACTCCTTTGCCGAATATAGATGATCCGACGTCAAGCGGCCTGGCACATTTTATGGAATCCCGGAAAATAATAGAAAGCAGCCTGGCCCGTCTTGCAGCCAAAAGAGCTTCAAAAACTGATCTGGAAGCATTGGAAGATTCTTTGAGAACCCTGGAGGCAGATGGTATAGACGCTTTTCCGGAAAAAGTGATCCAGGCCGATCTCGATTTTCACTATTTGTTGGCCCGTTCAACAGGAAATCCCGTTCTCCTTCACCTTTTGCAGGAAGTTGATTCACACCTCCAGGCGGGCCGGTCAACCACCATTACCTTTCCCCAGGGAAGAAAAAAAGCTCTCGAAGGTCACAGAAGAGTACTGGAAGCTCTCAGGAAAAAGGATCCTGACGAGGCTGCACTTCAAATGACCAGGCATATAGAAGAAATTGAGAAGGCACAGAGATTCATCGCGGTCCTTCAGACATCTCCGGACAAGAAACGAACGGAATGAATGGGGACAAAAGTTTATTCTGACATTATTCGGGGCAGGGAGGCAGGCATTTTGAAAAGAACCACCGGTGAAAAAATGCAATTCCTGATAACAACCACAGCAGCAGCGATGGGGATCTTCCATGTGTATACGGCTTTTTTCGGCGTACTGACGGCATTCTGGCAGCGGAGCATCCACCTGACCTTCGGTTTGCTTCTCTGTTACTTTGGCGTCATTATGTGTTCCAGGTCAAAAAGAGAAAGGATTTTTTCAGTTTTTGCAGCCGGGGCAGCTCTTCTTTGCCTCGGTCACTTCATCGTCAATTTCCAGGAGATGATCCTCCGTTTCGGCGAGCCGGATACGGCGGACCTGGTAACGGGAACCCTGATCATTCTCCTTGTGCTCGATTTTGCCAGGCGTTCGGTCGGGAACATCCTTCCGGGGATAGCCATTGTTTTTCTGCTGTACGCAGTCAGCGGGCCCTACCTTCCTGGAATTCTGTGGCACAGGGGCTATGACGTCACCCGCATCATATACCAGATATCCCTGAGCACGGAAGGGATTTTTGGAATACCACTCGGTGTGTCTGCGAGCTACGTTTTCATTTTTGTCCTTTTCGGGGCCTTTCTCGAAATAACAGGTGCCGGACAGTTCTATATTGATTTTGCTGTCAAGGCTGTGGGGAGAAGCGCCGGGGGGCCTGCAAAAGCGGCAGTGGTAGCGAGCAGCCTGTTCGGGTCTGTTTCCGGCAGTGCTGTGGCAAATGTTGCGGGAACGGGGTCGGTGACGATCCCCCTTATGCGCTCGATCGGCTACAGGCCGGAGTTCGCGGCTGCAGTGGAAGCAGTGGCCTCGACCGGGGGGCAGATCATGCCTCCCCTGATGGGCGCGGCTGCGTTCATCATGGCGGAAATCCTCGGCATTCCATATTACAAGGTTGCGGTTGGTGCACTCATTCCCGCGCTTATTTTTTACGGAACGGTGTTCACCATGGTCCACTGCCGGGCGAAGGTCCTGAATCTTACCGGGGCTGAGAGCGGCTCTCTTCCTCCTATGAAGACCCTCCTCAGGGAAAATGGTGTTTTCTTCGTTCCTCTTCTGGTTCTCATTTACTTCATGATCATCGCCCAGTACTCCGTTATGAAGGCAGCAGTCTACTCCCTTCTCGCGACGGTTCTCGTGGGTTTTTTTAAAAGGCGTATGGGACTCCGGGATATCATCTCCGCCTTTGAATGCGGCGCAAGGGTTTCCCTTGTCGTTATCGCATCGACTGCATGTGCGGGGATCATAGTGGCCGTGCTGAACCTGACGGGGCTCGGAATGAAATTTTCGAGCCTGGTTCTGGCCGTTGGGGGAAACAGCCTCTTTCTTGTTCTTTTTATGATCATGTGCGCCAGCCTTCTGCTGGGAATGGGGCTTCCGACCACTCCTGCCTACCTTATTCTCGCAGTACTCGGTGCGCCCACCCTTGTCCGGCTTGGAGTCGAGCCTCTTGCTGCCCATATGTTCGTCTTTTATTTCGGGTGCATGTCCATGATAACCCCTCCTGTCGGGCTGGCTGTTTATGCCGCTTCATGCATAGCGTGCGCCGATTTCTGGAAAACTTCAAAACAATCGCTTATCCTGGCGCTTCCCGCTTTCGTCGTTCCATACATGTTCGTATTCCATCCCTCTCTTGTGGGGCTTGGGGACACGCTTTCAGTCATTTCCGCAGGCGGAAGCGGACTTTTGGGGGCGGTCATCCTCGGCTCCGGTCTTTCCGGATATTACTTTGGTCCAGCAGGTCTTGTTGAGCGGGCACTTCTTTGCGCGGCAGGAATACTGCTCATCCTGCCGGGACAGCCGAGCAACGCGGCAGGAATTTGTATTGCCGGCATTATCTGGCTTGTGCGGAGGAAAAGAAAGAGCGATTGAAACCGGGTAGTTTTAGATTATCGAAAGGAGGGGAGGAGAGACCTGAATAAAAAATGGCAGCCGTACGATCCGATAATTTTTACCGAAGAATAAAAGGAGGAACGAACTATGGCAGGCAGAAAGTGTAAAGGAATTGCACTGGCGGCAGTGCTCGCGGTATCCCTTCTGGCTCCTCTTTCATCAAGTCCGGCTGCGGCCCTTGAACTGAAGCAGGTATCCATAGCCGGAGCAGGAACTGCAGGGACATTCTATATCATGGCTGCCGGAATCGCCGATCTTTTCGGAAAGCAGCTCGGAGTCAACTCTGTGGCCGAGGTCACGGCCGGATCGGTGGAAAATGTCAAGCTTCTCGACAGCAAAAGGGTCGAGCTTGCTGTCATGCAGGTGGACGTGATGCAGAACGCCCTCGCAGGAAAGGCCCAGTTCAAGTCTCCCGTTGATATGACGGCCATCGCCCCTCTGTATCCGAATGTCATCCAGATCGTGACGCTGAAAGATTCTCCAATTAATTCCTTTGCCGACCTGAAGGGCAAAAGGATTTCCGTGGGGTCTCCGGGAAGCGGAATTCTTGCCACGAACCAGATCATTCTGGAAACCATGGGGCTATCGCTCAAAGATATCGAGCCCCAGTATCTCTCGTTTGCAGAGACGACCAATGCCTTCCGTGACGGTTCTATCGACGCAGCCATTGTCAATACCGCTGCTCCCGCTCCCTGGGTCGTTGACCTGGAGACGACTCATGCAGTGAAGCTCATCGCGCTTACCGACGAAGAAATAGGCAAGTTCACAGGCAAATTCGGCCATTTCGTTTCCGCGGACATTCCGAAGGACGCCTACAAATCGCTCGAAAAAGATGTGAAGACATTTGCCGTGTGGATCACCCTTTCAGGAAGGGGGGACCTGCCGGAAAACGACGTTTACGAGATGACGAAGACGATCTTCGAGAACACGGATTTCCTGAAGGGAATTCATGTTGTGGGAAGCTACATCACCCTGGAGAACGTGTCCAAGATTTCTTCCCTTCCGTTCCATCCGGGAGCGGTGAAATTTTACAGAGAAAAGGGAATCGAAGTTTCACCGAAGAAATAGAGAGGAGGAAAAGGTTTGAAAAAATTGCGCGTGGCCATACTCGGCTGCGGAACCATCGGACGGTTTGTGGCGGATCACATCGCCGACGGGGTGGTTCCCAGGTGCGAGCTTGTGGCGGTCTACCTGCGCTCCCCGAAATCCAGGGGAAGGGAGCACCTGGAGTCGAGAAATATCCCCTGGGTCACCAGCCTCGAAGAGCTCTTCGGCTATTCTCCCGACGTGGTCGTGGAGGCCTCCACCCATGACACGGTGGAGGCCATGGGGCCGGAGATTCTGTCCAGGGGAGTGGATTTTGTTCCACTGAGCCTAGGCGCCTTCGTGAATCCCGGCCTCATGGAGACCATGGTCGAGGCTGCGGAAAAGGGCGGAAGCAGGCTGCACATTCCCTCGGGCGGCATCGGAGCCCTCGATGCTTTACAGACCGCTCTCCTGGGAGACGTGGAGAAGGTGACCATGACCACCAGGAAATATTCAACTACCTGGAAGGGAATTCCCGCGGTGAACGAACTTGGGGTCGACCTGGACAACCTGAAGGAGCCCCTTCTCCTCTTCGAGGGCCCGGCGAGGGAGTGCATGAAGAAGTACCCCCAGAGCATCAACATAGGTGCGGCACTCAGTATTGCGGGCATCGGCTTCGACAGGACCATGATCAGGATCTACGCCGACCCCACGGTGGAGTACAATACCCACGAGATCCGCTGGGAAGGCAGTACCGGAAAAGTGACGGTCATCTTCGAGAACACTCCGGTCCCGACGAACCCGAAGACCACCTACCAGGCCTGCCTCAGCACCCTCTTTGTGCTGAAGAACATGACGGGGAACAGGATCATCGGCGCCTGACATCCATCGGAGAACTGAGAGAAAGCCGAATGAGAGCGGCCCGGGCGTATTCACCCGGACCGCTCTTTCCCCTGTTTATCTCAGCAGTTCGTCCAGCCAGTCGAGGGCAACGGCAGAGGAATGGGGGCCGTTGTCGAGCTG
>JAAYJB010000013.1 GCA_012523155.1 Synergistaceae bacterium
ACGGAGCGGAGGTCTGGAACGGTCTTCCGTGTCCCGGGGATTCCTGCGACGGAAGGCTTGAGCAAATGCCTGCCTCCAGGAATTACTACGGCAGGCTGTACCGCACGGGAGACTTGTGCCGCCTGTTTCCGGCGGAGCATACGGGGATGCTGCCCAAGGGCGAACGGTCCCTTCTTGAGGCGGCGTTCAAGAAAAGGGCCGGGCGGAAGCCGTGGGATCCGAACCTTCTGTCCTGCACGCCGACCCTTGAGATGGGAATCGACATCGGTGATCTTTCAACGCTGATGCTGTGCTCCGTTCCTCCTGACACGGCCTCGTTCCGCCAGAGGGTGGGCAGGGCCGGCCGGAGGGACGGGAATTCCCTTTCTTTCACGGTGGCCAACGGCCGTCCCCATGACCTGTATTTCTTCGGCGAGCCCCTTGAGATGATCGTGGGCGACGTGGAGCCCCCCGGAGTTTTCCTGGGAGCCTCAGCCGTCCTCGAGCGGCAGTTCGCGGCGTTCTGCCTCGATTGCTGGGTCAGGGAGGGAACCACGGTGAAGGACCTTCCGGAAAAAACGTCCACGGTTCTCAACCAGCTCGACGGGAAGGAAAAGAACGGCTTCCCCTACAGTTTCCTGAACTTTGTCGACAGGGAGCGGACAGCCCTCCTGGACCGTTTCTTTGCCCTTTTCGGGGGGGAGATTTCAGACGACGTGAAGGAACATATTGAACATTTCGCGTCCTCTTCGGAGGAAGGGATCGCCTTACGGCTGCTGGACGGGCTGCGGAGGATGCAGAAGCAGAGGGCCTCCCTGCAGCACAAGGCGAAGGCGCTGAGGAAGGCCCTGGGGAAGCTGAAGGAAGACCCGGCCGCGAAGAAGGAGGAAATCGAGGCGCTCTCCAGAGAAAAGCGCGCCCTGGAACGGCTCTTCCGGGACATCGGCGAACTGCCCCTGTTCAACCTGCTCACGGACGAGGGCCTGATCCCGAACTACGCGTTTCCCGAGAGCGGCGTGGTGCTCCGGTCCGTCATTTACAGGAAACTTGATGACGGAAGAGTGGAGAGCGATATTTTCAAGTATGAGCGGGCGGCCGGAAGCGCCCTGCGGGAACTGGCGCCGGCAAGCTCTTTTTACGCCGGGGGCCGCAAGGTGAAGATCGAGCAGGTGGATATGTCCCTTTCCGAAGTGGAGGAGTGGCGTTTCTGCAACGTCTGCTCCTACATGGAGCGGGTCAGCCCTACGGAGAAGGCGGGGAAGTGCCCCCGGTGCGGCAGTTCTGGATTCGGCGACCTGGGCCAGAAGAGAAAGCTTCTTCGGATGAAGCAGGTGTATGCCTACGGAGACGATAAAAGCACCCTGATCGCCGACGACAGCGACGACCGGGAGACCGTCTTCTACGTGGACCAGACGCTGGTGAATTTCGACGAAAAAGACGTGACGAAAGCGTGGCGGTCAGAGGACACGGGAACGCCCTTCGGCTTCGAGTTCATTTCGAGGGCCGTTTTCCGGGAAGTCAACTTCGGGATGGACGATGATTACGGAGAGCGGGTCAGCATCGACGGGAAAGAGCTTCCGAGAAAGGGGTTCCTCATCTGCAGGCACTGCGGAAGGCTGCAGCCTGAAAACGGCGAGCAGAAGCATACCTCCATCTGCCCGGCCCGGAACAAGGAATCGGAGGCCAACCTCGTGGACTGCGTGTACCTGTACAGGGAACTTCAGTCCGAGGCGCTGAGGATCCTTCTTCCCATTTCGTCCACCACGGCAGGCGAGCAGGATGTCCGTTCATTTACAGCGGCCCTTCAGCTCGGCTTCAAAAAGTATTTCCGGGGCGGTACGGATCATCTCCGGTGCACTCTCTACCAGGAGCCTGTGAGCGGCTCCGAGCTGCGGCGTACCTACCTTCTTGTCTACGATACGGTCCCGGGAGGCACGGGGTACCTGAAACAGCTCGCCCTCGACAGCGGGGAATTGATGAGCGTGCTTCAGAAGACCCTGGACGTGCTGATTTCCTGTTCCTGCGCAAAGGACCCCGAACGGGACGGATGCTACAGGTGCATATACGCCTACGGGGCGAGCTTCTACATGAAGGACGTCTCCCGGCGCCGTGCCGTGGAGAT
>JAAYJB010000085.1 GCA_012523155.1 Synergistaceae bacterium
GCTCTGGAGTGCCCTTCCCACCTGCCTGGTTTTTTCGAGAAGGTCCTTGAAACCGGGGGCCTCGTCGATCACATGGGGCTCAAGTGAATTTGTTTTCTCTGGTACTTTGCTGGTTTTCTTTGATGTAGCCACAAAAATCCCTCCTGGTAAATTATCCATCTGCAATGGATATGTATTTTCAGTTCTACAGAAGATATCTTCTGATATCGCTGTCGGTGATCAAGGGGTCCAGACGCTCGTGAACAAATTCCGCCGAGATCCGGATCGTCCCCTGCTGCTTCTCCGGTGCTTCGAAACTGATGTCTTCAAGCAGGTGTTCTATCATGGCATGAAGCCGCCTGGCACCGATATTTTCCATTTCCGCGTTCATACGCTCCGCCAGGAGCGCCATCTCTGTCACCGCTTCAGGGGTGAATTCAAGGTCAACGCCTTCCGTACCCAGAAGGGCTTTATACTGCCTAAGCAGGCTGTTCTCCGGCTCTACAAGTATCCGGGCAAGATCATCCCTTGTCAGGGGCTGCAGTTCCACCCTGATTGGGAAACGCCCCTGGAGCTCGGGAACAAGATCGGACGGTTTTACGCTCGAAAACGCACCGGCCGTTATAAAAAGGATGTGGTCCGTATTCACGGTCCCATACTTGGTCTGCACAGGTGAACCTTCGACTATGGGGAGCAGGTCGCGCTGAACACCCTCCCTGCTCACATCCGGGCCGCTGCTGCCTCCCCTGGCGACGATCTTATCGATCTCGTCGAGGAAGATGATCCCCTCTTCCTGTGCCTTATCTATGGCTTCCCTTGTGACGGCGTCCATATCGACGAGCTTCTCCGCTTCCTCGGCCTTCAACATGGAACGGGCCTCGGAAACTTTCATACGCCGTCTTTTTGTCTTCTTGGGAAGCAGTCCGCCGAGCATATCACCTATGTTTATCCCCATGGAATCCATGCCTGCTCCTCCGAGTACGGGGATCCCCATTGACTGGCTCTCGGTAACATCGATCTCCACTTCCCGGTCGTCGAGCTTGCCCTCCCGGAGAAGAGAAAGAATTTTCCTCCTCGTGGAATCACGCATTCTGTCCTCTTCAGCGGAACTTTCCTTTTCCTGTTCTTTTTCAGTACCGGCCCCTCCGCCGAATATCTTCATGAAGTCGGGTACAGAACTTCTCTTCTCCTGCCGCGGCAGGAGCGCATCGGCAAGCCGCTGTTCAGCTCTTTCAGCCGCAGGGGCCTGCACATCCTCGAGCTTCCGTTTCTTTACCATTGCGACGGATCCCTCTGCCAGGTCCCGGACCATGGACTCAACATCCCGTCCCACATATCCGACTTCAGTGAATTTCGTTGCCTCCACCTTGACAAAAGGAGCCTTCACAAGATCCGCCAGCCGCCGGGCGATCTCTGTTTTTCCCACTCCAGTGGGACCGACCATGAGGATATTTTTCGGCGCCACTTCCCTGGCGATCTCAGGGGAAAGCCGGCGACGCCTGATCCTGTTTCTCAATGCTATGGCAACTGATTTCTTTGCTTTCTCCTGGCCTACGATATACCGGTCCAGATACTCCACCACCTGCCTGGGGGTGAGGTCGAACCGGTCATCAGACATATTGGTCATTCTCCTATAGCCTCCACTGTTACAATGCTGTCCGTATAAATGCATATCTGCGACGCGATCTCTATGGACCTGCAGGCGATCCTCGACGGTACCCAGTCTGTCGATTCCAGCAGTGCGAGCCCCGCCGCCTGGGCGAAGCCGGATCCTGAACCGATGGCCGCCACGTTGTTTTCCGGTTCAAGCACATCCCCAGCCCCTGAGAGCATAAGGGTGAGCTTTTCGTCAGCTACGAGCATGAGAGCCTCAAGCCTTCTGAGAGCCCTGTCCGTGCGCCATTCTTTTACGAGAGACACAGCGGACCTCATAAGGTCGCCCGAATTTTCCTCCAGGCGTTTTTCAAACCGCTCCAGCAGGGTCATTGCATCAGCGGTGCTTCCCGCAAATCCTGCGATCACCGAACCCTTGTGAAGCCTGCGGACTTTCTTCGCTCCAGCTTTTATGATCTGGTTCCCGAGAGTCACCTGGCCGTCTCCGGCCATTGCGACCCGATTTTCCCTGCGTATGCAGATGATGGTCGTGCCCTTGAACATCTCAGTTTTCTCCTTTCGCGCGGGGGTGCGCCATGGTGTAGCTTTTTCTCAGGTGATCCGCGCTTACGGAAAGATAATGCTGCGTCGTGAGCAGGCTCTCATGCCCCAAAAGCTCCTGGAGAACACGAAGCGAAGCGCCTCCTTCGAGAAGGTGGGTCGCAAAGCTGTGCCTGAGCACGTGGGGGGTCACATTCCGGATCCCTGCCCTCCGGGCTGCCCGGAGCACGATCCTGTGCACTGTCCGTACAGTGATCGGGGCTCCCTTCCGTCCTTCGAAAAGGAACTCCCCCTGTGCAGGGAGCGATTCCTTCCACCTCTGCAGTGCCCTGAGGGCACACATTCCGAAAGGTACGATCCTTTCCTTTTCCCCCTTGCCGAACACGCGGATCATTCTTTCATCGAGATCGATATCCGGCCACCGGAGGTTCACGAGTTCAGCGATCCGCAGGCCGCATCCGTACATCAGTTCGAGTACGGCCGTGTCGCGCAAAGCGTCTTCTCCTTCTCCCCCTGCCGTTACAAGTCGATCCGCATCTTCCCTTGAAAGGGCCCTCGGAAGCCTTGACGGCAGTTTCGGCCCCCTGATCCCCTTCGCGGGATCCTCGGGAACGATCCGCTTTTCAAAGAGGAAAGCGAACCAGCTTCTGACTGACGACAGCTTTCTGGCAGCAGAAGATTTCGCGTAGCCGTAGCCCATTATCTCCCTGAGCCATGAGCGGATCGTCTTTGCCTCCACTCCGGCAGGATCACTGATACCCTGGAGTTCGAGGTATTCCGCAAACTGCGCAAGGTCCACAGAATAATTGGTTACCGTGTTGGGCGATGACTCCTTTTCAAACTGAAGGTACTCGAAAAACAAATCAAGAGAAGCCGATATCTTTTCCTGCATGGATATATTTTATCATCTTTTTCTAGATTCTCGATATTTTTCAAAAGAATCAATTAATGTTTTTTTAGGTCCCGTGAAATCCGGTTTTCACAGCAATCTCCGTCTTCTGCTTTTCCTGGCGTATTCCCGGAATAGGGAAAATTATGAAAAAAACCTTCTAAAAAAATTAATGTCCTGCCCTTCCGGTAATTTCTGAAAGAAATCGCAGGAATGCTTCTTCTGCCCTCGCAGCGGTCCATTCGCATCTCATTGCCTTGTTCCGTATCTTTTTTTCCGGGGGAGGAAAAATCCCGAGATTCACGTTCATGGGCTGGAAACGCTTTGCAACAGCATCGCCGAGATAATGAAGAAGTGAACCGATGGCGGTTTCCCTGGGCCATTCAGGAAAAGGCTTTCCTGTGAGGAAGGCTTCCATGTTCATGGCCGCCACGCTTCCCATGACCGTACTTTCCATGTAGCCCTCAACTCCGGTGATCTGACCCGCGAGAAACAGGTCCTCCCTGCCGTTCCTGAACCTCAGGCGACTGTCGAGCACCGCTGGGGCGTTCACGTAGATATTCCTGTGCATGACACCGAAACGGGCAAATTCTGCCTCCCCGAGGCCAGGTATCATCCGGAACACCCGTTCCTGTTCCCCCCACCTGAGACTTGTCTGGAATCCAACTATGTTGTAGAGTGTTCCCTCCCTGTTGTCCTGCCTCAACTGGGCCACTGCCCAGGCTTCCGTGCCGCTTTCCGGAAGGGGCAGCCCCACGGGTCGGAGCGGCCCGAAGCGGAGGGTGTCCAGGCCTCTTGATGCCATAACCTCGACAGGAAGGCATCCCTCGAACCATGCAGGCGAATCCTCGAAGTCATGGGGGAGAGTCCGTTCAGCA
>JAAYJB010000475.1 GCA_012523155.1 Synergistaceae bacterium
CACTCCTTCAAGGACGGTTTTCCCGTCGGATCCCGACTTGACTGCAAGGGCCCTGTCAAGGTTGTCAAGGACAGGAATAAACTCCATGGCCTTTTCCTCTCCGGCCACGGTACGCTCCCGCTGCCGGTCTCTTTCCACCCTTTTCCTGTAATTGAAAAAATCAGCGCGGGCTGAAGCAAGGGCTGCGGTCAATTCCCGGTTCCGTTCCTCAAGGGTTTCGATCAGCGCCGCCATTTCTTCAGCTTCCCTGTCGGGCGGTGATGGACTTTCTCCGAAAGCAGACGCGTCTCCGCCTTCGGCATCAGTGTCCTTCTCAGTTTCCGGAATGCTTTTTTCTACTTCGCAGATCTCTTCTTCAGCCTGCTCCGGAAGCGTGTTTTCCTTTTCCGTATTCATTTTTCTTTCTCCTTTCAATGTATCAGTCACTCCATCAGTTGATAAGGGAGTCGTCAAGATCTCCGGCAATTGCCTCAAGAATGGCTATGGATTTTTCATAATCCATCCTCAGGGGACCGATAAGCCCCAGTATCGTCCTTCGTCCATACCCTGCGGACGGTACAAGAACCAGGGAGCAGTCCTTCATCATCTCTTCAGATATCTCGTCTCCGATGGCTACCGATACCCCCTGCTTGATGCTGTACCGTTCCACCATTTCAGCCAGGGCCTGCTCCTGCTCCAGGAGTGAGAGCACTGTCTGGAACTTGCCGATATCCTGGAAGTCCGGCAGACTGAGTATATGCCGGGCACCTCCTACAAAAAGCCGGGAGCTTCTCCTGTTCAGGATGGCATCGATCTGGACAACCGCCTCCCGGCACGTGTCCCAGACCCGTTCAAGTCCGTCGAGGACATATGTAAAAAGAGCGTCCCGGACCTGGCTCCATGGATGGCCGCAGGCGACGGCAGATATTTTCCTGCCAAGTTCGTCGAGGATATCCTGGGAAAGTTCGCAGGGAAGCTGTATGTTCGCATTATGAACAAGCCCCCCTTCGAGAACTATAAGAAGAAGCACTGTGCTTCCGCCGAGGCGGACGAAACTCACCCTCTGGATCTCCACTTCCTCAAGGGCGGAGAGGGCTGCGACACCGACACAGTTTGTGGCCTTGCCGAGCAGCTGTGAAACATATGAGAGCATGATGTCGATCCCCTGGCGCTGTTCCCGGATCTCTCTCTTCCATTTCTCAGTCTCGGCAGGCGCGGGCCTGTCCCTCTGCATGATGGAGTCGACGTACAGGCGGTAGGCCTTGGACGTGGGAAGCCTTCCGGCAGATGTATGAGGCTGGTAGAAGTACCCCATATCCTCCAGGTCGGCCATTTCATTCCGGATCGTGGCAGCGCTGCTGCCCCTCAGGTATTTTTTCGAAATAGTTCTCGAGCCGGCTGGTTCGCCGGTCTGTATATATTCGTAGACAACGGAGAGAACGATTTCAAGCTGTCTTTCAGTAAGCATTCCGCCACCTCCTCGGGGAGGCGTTAGCACTCTCCTTAGATGAGTGCCAACTCATTTCCACCGATAGGTAGAGTAACAATCCGTGATATTATTGTCAAGACTGGTCAGACGGATTTTATTTTATTTTTTCCGGTTTCCGGATGAACAGACAGGAAGAATCAGGGAGGCTTCAAAAATGCATTCGAGCCAAAAAACCACTATTCTTCTCGCCAGGCACGGCGAGTGCAGCGGAAATATTGAAGGCCGCTTTCGCGGGAGAGTCGATTTTCCCCTTAATGAGACAGGGATACGGCAGGCGGCGGAACTGGGAGAAGCGATGCTCGCCTTCCATCCCGAAGCGGTGGTTACAAGCCCGCTCCTCAGGGCAAAAGCCACGGCCGTGGCGATCGCCTCCAGGTGCTCCGCCCGGCTGATCGAAGAAGAAGGATTCACCAACACATCCCTCGGGATCTGGGAGGGACGGCTGAAAACAGAAATAGAAAGAGATTCTCCTGAAAAGTGGAAAACCTGGATCGAAGATCCTGAAAAACTTGCAGTGGAAGGAGCCGAGTCCATGGGGGACGTACTCGGGAGATCCATGGACGCCCTCGAAAAATACGCGGAACGTTTCAGGGGGAAAACTTTTGCCGTGGTCACCCACAGGACGGTCATCAAGCCCCTTCTTGCCGCCTGTCTCGGAATCGCCTCACCCTATTTCTGGAAAGTTCACATGGACACGGCGGCTTATTCCGTACTTTTCCACGATGATATACACGGCTATTCTCTGTACTCACTGAATATTACCGGCCACCTTTCAGGCTTCACCACCGAGTGGGTGTAATCCTTTCCGCTGAAGGGCCTTCCTCCCGTCAACCTTGACCGGCGGGAGGGAAGGCTTTATTATCGGACACGGCACACAGACACCTATTCGGGAAGGAGTTCCCTCCGTGATCATATATCCTATTCCTGCGGACAGCCGGGCGAAGCTTCTGTCCGCGCTGCGTTCCATCGGGGCTGACCTTCGGTCGATGGCGTATTTCGAGCCGAAAAGAGAGATACACCCGCTTTTCGTTCCCGGCGCGGATTTCCGGGCCGCCGCATTTTTGAAGCAGGAACTCCTCGCACGGGGAGGCGATGCCGTAGTGAGCCGCGGCGTTATTTCCTGCGAGGCGCAGAAGAGCGATGTTCTGCTGCTTGGAACTCCCGGGCAGCTGCGCTCGCTGGCCGAAAAGCTCGGTGCCCTCGACTGCTGGGGGCTTCCCGTGATACGGAATGCCCTGAAAAGAGCCCTGGCAGGAATGGAGACAGATTCCTGGGCCATGCCCCTTGACGGGGGAAGATCGCTTCATCTTGGAAGAAAATCGCTCATAATGGGAATACTCAACCTCACCGGGGATTCGTTTTACGCAGGCAGCAGGATTTCGGACGCCTCCGCGGAAAACATCGTTTCCTCTGCGAAAAAAATGATCGAAGATGGTGCTTCGATCCTCGATCTCGGTGCAGAATCGACCCGCCCGGGCTCCCTGCCTGTTCCGGAAGAAGAGGAAACGATGCGCCTGATCCCCGCCGTCAAAGCAGTCCGGAAAGAGCTGCCCGGGGCCGTGATTTCCGCGGACACGTGCAAGGCTGCAGTGGCAGCTGAAGCCGTTAAGGCAGGAGCGGACATCATCAACGATATATCGGGGCTCGGCTTCGACCCCGCTCTGCCCGGAACCGTTGCTGATTCCGGGGCATTGTTGGTTCTTTCCCACATACGGGGGACTCCGAAGGATATGCAGATAAACCCCCATTACGAAAACACGGTCGAAGAGATTCTGAATTATTTTGAAGCCAGGCTCAGCATGGCGGAAAAGGCAGGAATAAAAATGGAAAAAATAATTCTCGACCCGGGCCTCGGCTTCGGAAAAAGGTATGAAGACAACCTCAGGATCCTCAAACACCTTGACGCTTTCCGCATTTTCGGGCGTCCCCTTCTTGTGGGACATTCAAGAAAAAGTTTCATAGGAAAAGCTCTCGGCCTGGAAAAACCGGAGGACCGGCTTGAGGGCACACTGGGACTCACAGCCCTCTGCGCAGCCGGAGGAGTCTCCCTCGTGAGGGTCCATGACGTGAAGGAGAACCACCGGGTCCTCTCCATCCTGAACGCCGTCTCGGAAGTTGAATCGTGAGTACTGCAGCGATCGCGCTGGGCAGCAACCTGGGAGACCGCCTGACCGCTCTCCGGAAAGCAGTATCCCTTCTGCAGTGCGCGGGAATCATTGTGAAAGCCTCCAGTGATGTTTTCGAAACTCTTCCCTGGGGCGAAACAGACCAGCCTCTTTTTCTCAACGCATGCCTCCTGGCGGAGACGTCCATGCCTCCGGAAGACCTTCTCCATCTTTTGAAAAAACTTGAGACAGACCTCGGACGAGAAGGAGGGAAACGGTGGGGACCCCGCGTCATAGACCTGGACATCGTATTCTACGACTGCACGATCCTCCATACGAAAGACCTCGTTCTACCCCACAGGGACATGGCATCCAGGGGATTCGTGCTCCTTCCCCTTCTTCAGCTGGCGCCGGAATGGGTCCACCCTGAATCGGGCCTCAGCGTACAGGAAATGGCGGATGATCTCCCACCCGGGGAAAGAAAGCCGCTTCTTCGCATCTGTTCCCTGATATAAAGAAAAAGCCGGAAAATCCTTCCACAGTCTGCGAAAAATGCCGAACAGCAATTTCCCGGCGGGAGATGGATCTCTCCCGCCGGGAAACTATTCATCCCTTCAACTCCTCCAGGGCCAGAAGCACATTTCCGGCATGACCTGCGACCTTCACCTTCCGGAAGACCCGGGCCGCTTTTCCCTTCGGGTCAATAAGAAGCGTGGAGCGCTCAACGCCCATGTACTCTTTTCCGTACATTTTCTTCGCGGCCCAGAAGCCGCACGCCTCGATGAACTCGTGATCCGGGTCGCTCAGCAGCGGATAGTCCAGCCCCAGTTTCTCCGCAAATTTTTTGTGTGTTTCGGGAGAATCGGGGCTTATCCCCACCACACTGCAGGAGAGGTCCTCAAATGCGGACAGCCTGTCCGCAAAGTCCTTCACCTCGTTCGTTCACCCCGAAGTGTTGTCCTTGCTGTAGAAAAAAAGCACCAGCCAGCGGCCTTCAAAATCCCCGTTCGTCCACTGCCTGCCCGATCCGTCTGAAAGACGGAATTGCGGCACCCTGTCCCCTTCTTTCATGTAACATTCCTCTCTTTCTTTTCAACAGCACATGGAATCGATCAGCTCTTTTACAGCCTTCCTGGGAGCCTCTCTCCGGAAAAGCGGCCTGTCGTCATTCCTGTAGGCCGCGAGGGTATCCTCGAAAACGGGAACACCCTCCCTTCTGTACAAAACTCCCAGGGGGAACGGACCTTCTTCGACGAGGGCAAGCTCCAGGGCCTTGCGAAAATCCTCCTCGTCGTGCCCATCCACCGTGTAGGTGTTCTCCTGGAACCACTTGTAGGTATTGACGCTGTTGAACGAGACGCAGGGCTGGAAAATATCGACAAGGGAATACCCTTTGTGCAGAATTGCCCTTTTAATGATCTCCTTCGTCTGTTCCCCGTCTCCTGCAAAGGCCCTCGCTACGAAAGTTGCCCCGTTGACGAGAGAAGCTGCAAGGGGATTGAACGGCCTGGACTGGACCCCGTCAACCTGGACTGACGTACGGAATCCCACAGGGCTTGTAGGTGAAGCCTGTCCTTTTGTCAGTCCGTAGACCATGTTGTTGAATACGAGGTTCGTGATATCCGGATTCCTGCGTATCGTATGGGTGAAGTGATTGCCCCCTTCACCGTACATATCACCGTCGCCCCCTACAGCGATGATCTTCAGGGACTTGTTCGCCGCCTTTATGGCCGTCGCGTTTGAAAGTGCCCTGCCATGAAGCCCGTTAAAGAAATGGGATCTCATGTAATGGGGGGTCTTGGCTGCCTGTCCTATTCCAGAGACCATGACCACGTCATGGGGGGTCAGTTCAAGCTCCCGGAGGGCATTTTTTATGGAATCAAGAATTTTGAAGTCCCCGCAGCCGGGGCACCAGGATATGTCAATTCCTGCAAGGTCGAATATGCCGCTATCCATTATCTGTTTCCTCCTTTGCCGGAAAGAACCGTACCAAGCCTTTCAGCCACCTCTTCTACGGAAAACTGAAGACCGCTGTATTTCAGGATCGCCTCGTCCGAACCTCTTCCGAATACGGACTGAAGAAGCCTGGATAACTGGCCTGTGCTGTTGCCCTCCACAGAAACAATGAAGGGGGCCCTGGCAAGGACCTCTCCCGTTCCGCCATGAAGCGGCCAGAGCTGCTCGAACGCCAGGAGAGCCGTGTCGCTCCTTTCCAGGAGGGAAAGCGCCTCCCTGACTATGGGAATGGTTGACCCCCAACAGATCACGAGTTTTTCAAAACCTTCGGGCCCGGAGAAAAAGGGAGGCAGAGCCTCTGCAGCCATTCCGTCCAGTTTTCTCAAGCGCTTGTCCTGCATCCGCTTCCTGAGCTTGAAATCCTCGTACACGTGGCCGATTTCATCGTGCTCGTGGCTGTCGGCTCCCACGATACCCTTGCCCCACCCGGGAACACCAAAGGGCGAGCATCCGTCCGGTGAATCCTCGTAGCGCCTGTAGTCTTCCGGAGTCTCTGTCGGCAGAGGCGGCTCGCCAAGATACTCAAGGGACTCTGGATCGAGGTTGTAGAAAGCATTCATAAAGTACTGGTCTGTAAGCACGATCGCCGGTGTCTGATACTTCAGGGCCGTAAGGAAAGCCCTCTGTGTTATAGCAAAGCCGCTCTCCATTGTCCCGGGGGCAAAAATCGCCCGTGGAAACTCTCCGTGCCCGGAAAAAAGGGCAAGGTCAAGATCGGCCTGCTCTGTCCTCGTGGCCATTCCGGTGGCAGGCCCAGGCCTCTGTGCAAGATGCACGACCACCGGAGTTTCCATGACACCCGCCAGGCTCAGGCCTTCCCCCATGAGGGCAAAACC
>JAAYJB010000476.1 GCA_012523155.1 Synergistaceae bacterium
AAAAGAAAGGAGCTGATTGTTCGGTGGATCAGGGACATCTGATACCGAGGAGCTTCAAGGCGAAACTGCGGACCGCCGTGCGCGGTGAAGGAGTGTACCTGTATGACGAGGAGGGAAAGGCGTATTTCGACGGATGCTGCGGCGCGCTGCTCTCAAGCATAGGACATGGCGTGAAGGAGATCGCGGACGCCATGTACCAGCAGCTTCTCACCATGGAGTTCGCCCACCCCTCAAGGTGGAAAAACGAAGTCTCGATTGAAGCGGCGGAGGAAGTGGCTTCCATTACACATGAAGGTCTTGACTACGTCTGGTTCGTGAGCGGCGGAAGCGAGGCCATCGAATCGGCCATGAAGATCGCACGGCAGTACTTCGTGGAACGCGACGGAAAAGGTTCAGGGAAGTTCGAGATGATCGCCCGGTGGAACTCCTACCACGGAAGCACCGTGGGGACCATGGGCCTCGCGGGGAGCATGGGACGGCGGCGGACATTCGCCCCCCTCTTCAGGGAGACCCCGAAGATCTGCGCCCACTACTGCTACCGCTGCCCGCTGAACCTGAAGTACCCTGACTGCGGCGTGGCCTGCGCACGGTCCCTCGAGGCCGAGATCCTCCGGATAGGGCCCGAGTCGGTGGCGGCATTCTTTGCGGAACCCATAGTCGGATCCACCGTGGGAGCCCTTCACCCGCCGAAGGAATACTGGCCCATCGTTCGTGAGATCTGCAGCAAGTACGACGTACTGCTCGTAGCAGATGAGATCATGACCGGCATGGGACGGACGGGGAAAGCCTTCTGCACGATGCACTGGAACGTGACGCCGGACATCATCTGCTCCGCGAAGGCGCTCTCAGGCGGATACGCCGCCGTAGGGGCCATGATAGTGAAGAATGAGATCGCCGAAACCATACGGGACGGAAGCGGTGCCTTCCAGCACGGGCACACCTACAACGGGAACCCCGTCACCGCGGCTGCCGTGACGGCGACCATCCGGTACATGAAGAAGAACAACGTGTTCGAGAATGCCGCCGAAAGAGGAAGGCAGTTCGACGAGAAAATCCCCGCACTGTCTGAGATCCCCATCGTGGGCGAAGTGCGTGGCATGGGCCTGATGCGTGGTGTCGAGCTGGTGGCCGATAAGAATACGAAGGCACCGTTCCCTGCTTCCCTGAAGGCAGCTGCAGTGGTCACCGAGGAATGCATGAAGCGCGGACTCGTAGTGTACCCGGGAACGGGCCAGATCGGCGGTGTGGCTGGAGATCAGTTCCTGTTCGCTCCTCCCCTGGTCTCCACGAAAGAAGAGATGGACGAGATGACGAGCCGACTCGAGGAAGCCCTGAAGGCTTCTGTGAGCGTGCTCAAGAGTTAGGGACGGACGGTCCCTTTCGTACAGTCGGAGAGACACATCACCAGAAAAAGGAGGAATTGTTTCATGAAGAAGAGCATTATCGCAATAGCGCTTATCGGGGTACTTGCATTTGCTTCCGCCGGATCCGCCATGACGTTCATTACCATCGGCAGCGGCGGCGTGGGCGGCACGTACTATCCCCTCGGCGGTGCAATGGCTGAAGTCCTCACCAACGCGGGAATCGACGTAAAGGCAACATCCAGGGCCACATCGGCTTCCCGGGAAAACTGCCGCCTCGTCGCATCAGGCAGGGCCCACATCGGCATGACCATGGGATCGGCCCTCTACCAGGCCATCACCGGCACGGAAGCTTTCGAGCCGGACGGGAAACTTCCCCTTCAGATCCTTATGAGCATGTATCCCGCACCCCAGCATCTTGTAACCGTAAAGGGCAGCGGCATCACTAAGCTCGAGGACATCAAGGGAAAGAAAGTTTCAGTCGGAGCCCCCGGCGGCGGCGACCAGATCCTGACGAACCTTATCCTCAAGGCCGCCGGAATCGACCCTGAAAAGGACTTCACGAGACAGCAGCTCACCCAGCCGGAAGGTGTCATGGCACTGAAAGACGGCAACGTGGACGCGGTGTTCTGGAATTTCGCGGCCCCGGGCTCGGCAGTCATGGAAGTGGCAGCACAGCGTGAAGTAGTCATGGTTCCCCTGGAGGAAGAACTCGTCCAGAAGATCATTACGGAAAATCCATTCCTTATCCCGTACACCATCAAGGTAGGTACCTACGACAGCATCAAGGAAGACATCAGGACCATCGCAGACAGCAACTA
>JAAYJB010000086.1 GCA_012523155.1 Synergistaceae bacterium
ATCCGGGGAGGGGTGAGCAATGCGCATGAGATTCCTGGTTTACCTGGCGGGAGGGTATGTTGTTCTCGCAGTTCTGGCCTTTCTTCTCGCCGATTCGCTTGTCTTTTTTCCCCACAGGGAACTGAGAACGGATCCCTCCGAACGGGGACTTGAATACGAGGATGTGAGTTTCCGGGCAGGTGACGGCACTCTTCTTCACGGATGGTTTCTTCCCGGGAAGGGGAGGGGAACCCTCCTTTTCTGTCATGGGAACGCGGGAAATATCTCCCATAGACTCGATTCTCTCGAGATATTCCACAGGCTTGGGCTTTCGGTCTTTCTTTTTGACTATCGGGGATACGGAATAAGCGAAGGGAAACCTTCCGAGGAAGGGGTCTACAGCGATGTGGAGGGCGCCTGGCGCTGGCTGACGGAAGAGCGGGGAATCAGGCCGGAAGCGATCGTCCTGTTCGGCCGGTCACTCGGAGGGGCCGCGGCTGCATGGGCAGCTCAGAAATATTCTCCTGCGGGACTCATCCTCGAATCTACCTTCACGTCCCTGGCGGATATCGGAAAACACCACTATTTTTTTCTCCCCGTGAAACTTATCGTGGGGAATTCCTTCGATACCCTCGGGAAAATGAAGAACATTTCATGCCCTGTTCTCGTGGCCGCGAGCCCTGAAGACGAGATCGTTCCGGGGGAACAGGGGCAAATCCTTTTCGAGGCGGCCCGGCCGCCGAAGCGTTTTCTGCAGCTGAAGGGTGATCACAACTGGGGCTTTATGTCCACCGGGAGGGCATACGTTCAAGGGCTCGATACGTTTTTGGACGAGGTATTCGGGAGCGAAGCACGGAGAAATGAAGTAGAATAGCATACGATTCGATTCAGACCGAGGAGATGAATACCCGTGGATTTATTTGCTTCTCTCATGAAGAACCATCTTTTTCTCATGAGCCTTACGGTTGGGCTTGGACTGTTTCTGGGAAAAATCACCGTCCGGGGCATCAGCCTGGGCATTTCCGGAGCCCTTTTCGTGGGTCTGTTCATAGGCGCCTGGGGCTACACGGTGCCCAACGACTACTTTACCTGGAACCTCATGTTCTTCGTGGTGGCTGTGGGTTTGCTTGCGGCGGAGGATACTGCCCGGGTGGTGAAGCGATACGGCATAAAATTCGTCTTTCTCTCGGTAGCTGTCACGGGGATGGGCGCTCTTGCCACGCTGCTCATGGGTATGCTTTTTGCCGGCGAGGCTTCTCCCCACATGATAGCCGGTACCTACACCGGGGCACTCACCAGTTCGCCCGGGCTCGGAGCGGCCCTTGAAGCGACGGGAGGCAATCCCGATGTCACCATCGGATACTCTGTAGCTTACCCCTTCGGGGTCGTTGCTGTGGTGCTCTTTGTTCAGCTAATTCCCTTGCTGTTCGGAATCGACGTGGCAAAGGAAAAAGAAAAACTTGCGGCAGAAAAGAAGGCGTCCTTTCCGGCCGCGGCTGATGCCCGTCCCGAGTCTCAGGCATTTTCCCTGCTCTCTTTCGTGTTCTGCATCGTCGGGGGCAGTTTGCTCGGGAAAATAACTATTCCCCTCGGGGGACTTGGGTCTGTCGGTCTGGGAACGACAGGAGGAGCCCTGCTCTTCGCTCTTGGGGCAGGAAGCTTCGAGCGCATTGGTCCGTTTCCCATGAGGATGGACAAGAAGGTCCTGTCTGCGATCAGGAGCATCTCCCTGGGGTTCTTCCTGGCTATCGTGGGGCTGAACGCCGGCGGCGGTGTTGTCAAGGCCTTCCTTGAGCACGGGATACTTCTTATAGCTGTTGGTATCGGCGCTGCTCTTGCGGCGGAGATGACCGGCTTTTTCCTCGGGTATTATCTCTGGAAGATCAACTGGATCATCCTGGCGGGAGCCATCTGCGGGGCCATGACAAGCACCCCCGGACTCGGGGCGGCCATTGACGCCACCGGGACCGACGAGGTAAGCGCCGGCTACGGCGGCGCCTACCCCGTGGCTATCGTCTGCATGGTACTCTTCACAACCATGCTGCACACCTATTTCCACTGATTTCCGGACAGCAGCTTCATATAAAAGCAGTCTCTCCGGGCTATAATGCCGGAGAGACTGCTTTTTACCGTATTTTCGGGGTCGTCACTTCAGGATTCTTTAGAGGCCTCGTTGGAATAAGGAAAAAAATCGTCCCACATTTTGTCCAGGGCCTCGAGGCTCCGTGCAATGAGGGGAACTGAATAGCGGCCGTCCTTCTCTTCCAGTATGCCTTTTTCCTCCAGTTTCCGTACGGCGTCATCCACTTCAAAGTCCATCTGAATGCCGTATTTCCGGAACATCCACTCCTCGATCCTGTTATCAAGCTCCTCGAGGGTGAAGGGAAGCCCATCCCGGTTCTTCTCCGCCAGAAGGAAATAATAGGCGAGGATCAGTTCCTTGCACTCTTCCTCCTCTGCTTCGTGAACGAGAAAATCGAAAACGCCGGCGTTGTTGTCCAGGTTGTGGAAGTAGAGAGTCTTCATGAGCTTCGCCTGGTGCTTTTCCTTCGTGTTCTTGTACTTGGCGAAGACCTTGAATGTGATCATGCCCACCACCGAGAAAGCTGTCAGTATGGGGAAGAGCTTGTCTTTAAAGTCCGCCCAGTTTATCGTGTGTCCCATGATGAGAGCCGCCACCACGGTTCCGATAACCAGGAGGGCAGGAATGACCCTGTTGACCACGCTGAAAAAGCCGCCGATCAGCGGAAGGAGAATGAGCCCTTTGTCCACGAGCGTCATTCCGATGGTGACGTCCGGAAAAAGGGTCTCAAGCGTGGAGACGGGAACATTCTTGAATACCTTCAGGAAGATCGTCGGTATCCCGGATCCCTTTTCCGCGGGGGCGCTTTTCCTTCCGCCCCGGACGGCTTCAGTCACAAGCCTCCGTTCCTTTTCCTTTCCGGTCTCCCCTGCAGTCTCGACATAGTAGTCGTAGAATGCATCCATGTCCTCCTCGCTTTTAAGCTTTATGAGGATGAGCAGCCTCTGGAGCATATCCTCCGTCTCGGGGCCCTTCTTTTTTTTGCTGAACCGATTCCACCATGCCGCAGCATCCGGAGTTTTGGCCACACTCTTCTTTCCCCTGCGGTAGATGAGGATCTTGTCGTACTTTTCCTGGTTGACCTTCACATTCAGTCCCCTGGGAGCTGCCTTCGTCATGATCTCGTTGAGCTCTTCGAGGGAAAGTTCCTTGTAGTTGGCCGCGGAGAGCATCTCCTCGAGGGCTTCGACCATGGCGTTGAACCGGAGGTTGAAATCCTCCTCAGGGCCGAAGAGCTTCAGGGTATCTGCGTCCGGGTTGAAGGCATGGTATGCGTCGAGAGCCTTTTTCAGGGTGTCGTGGAACCTGAAGTGATATATGGCCTGGACCAGCTCGGCGAATCGTTTGAAATTCTGCTGTCTCTCCTCTGAAAGGACACCTTCATTGCAGAGAGCGCTTACTATATCGTTTGTCCTTACAGGAATGAATTTTTCCAGATTGTCGTTTTCTACCATAAAAATCCAGCCCCCCATTTCGTCTCGAAACTGTTCCCGCTTTCAGTATAACATCCCGAAAAGCTCACACTGCATCTTCCTTTTGGCTTCCATCTTTCAGGGACAGCAGAAATTTCATGTTCAGCTCGGGATCTCCGGCTATTCCCACGTAATCGCCCGGCCGGAGAAGAAAGTCGCCGTCGGGATTTGAGATGACTTTTCCTTCCCTGCCGACGGCCACTACGGATACTCCGAACTTCCGCCGTATGGCGGATTCCGCAAGTGTCTTCCCTGCCAGCGGACTCTCTGTGTCAAGGAAAGCCCATTCCATGGTCATCAGGGATGCCGCCGCCTGGAGGCGTGAAGTGACCTCGTACTCGGGAAGAACCTGGTAGAGGGGTTCATAAATGACCCTCCGCAGGGCGTTCAATTCATTCTGCACCGACGGGGCAGGGAAATCGAGATGGAGAAGCACCTGGCGTGCCATCTCCAGTTCCGCTTCAAAGTCGGGCCGGATTATTTTCTGCACCGATAATTCTCTGAGAAGGGGGATGTCCTCCTCTCCCTCGGAAAGGACCAGTATCTTCCCCTTTCCATTTCTTTTCCTTACAGCGCGTATTATGTCGAT